>NZ_MBEM01000104.1:0-9281 GCF_001954045.1 Mycobacterium sp. SP-6446
TCGGGCAGCTTGTTCATCCCGGTCACCAACTCGCGCAACGAGTTTGCGCTGACGAAGTCCACGCCTCGGTCGACGAAGGCCTGCACCGGCCGGGGCGCGCCGGAGCTGGCCCGGTTGCGCAGCAGCTCCCTTACGCTCCGCCCGGTGAGGTCGGGGTTCTGCTCCTGGCCGGACAGCGCGAATTCCTTCTCAATGATCTTGGCGTTCAACACAAACCAGGTGTAGTCGTATCCGGAGTTGGTGATGTACTCCAGCGTGCCGAGGGTGTCGAACCCGGGATACAGCGGAACCGGCAGCCGTTTGCCCGACGCGTCCAGCCACAGTGGAGATGGGCCGGGGATGATCCGGATGCCGTGCAGCGGCCAGATCGGGTCGTAGTTGGTGATGCCCTCGGTGTAGTGCCACATCCGGTCGGGGTTGATCACCCGCGCGCCGGCCTGCTGCGAAATTCCGATCATCCTGCCGTCCACGTGGGCCGGCACCCCGCTCAGCAGTTGCCCGGGGACGCGACCCATCCGCTTGGGCCAGTTCTTGCGCACCAGATCGTGGTTTCCTCCGATGCCGCCGCTGGCCACGATCACCGCCGACGCACGGAACTCGAATTGCCCCATGGCTTTTCGGGACGAAGGCACCCCGCGGGGCTCAGGTGATGGCTCGAGCACGGTGCCGCGGACACCGGTCACCGCGCCGCCCTCGACGATCAGCTCGTCTACCTGGTGTCGGTGAGCGAAGCGCACCGTCGAGCGATCCCGCAGCCGGCGCGCGAAGATCTCGACCAAGGCGGGCCCGGTGCCCCACGTGATGTGAAAGCGGGGCACCGAATTGCCGTGCCCCTGTGCGCCGTAGCCGCCGCGCTCGGCCCAGCCCACCAACGGAAAGACCTTGAGGCCCCGGTCGCGCAGCCAGCTGCGTTTCTCGCCGGCCGCGAAATCGACGTAGGCGTGCGCCCACTGGCGCGGCCAGTAGTCCTCTTCACGATCGAACGCCGCCGTCCCCAGCCAGTCCTGCAATGCGAGCTCGTGGCTGTCGCGGATGCCCAGCCGCCGCTGCTCTGGGCTGTCCACGAAAAACAGGCCGCCGAACGACCAGAAGGCCTGCCCACCCACGTTGGCGCTGTTCTCCTGGTCGACGATCAGCACCCGCAAGCCGCGTTCCACCAGTTCGCAGGCGGCGACCAGGCCCGCCAAGCCCGCCCCGACAACGATCGCATCGGCCGCGAAAGCATCGCTCATGTCGCAACAGGGTAGTGCCCCGCGCCGGCCGATTAAGCGGACGGCTTGGTCACGCGGCGTCGACGTCGCGACGGGGCAACCAAGGTCATCGGCGGATCCCCTGTGGCCCAACGGGATACGCTTCGCCGCGTGCTCGGTCGAGCCCGGACACCATCTCTTCAGCGAGTTTCCTCGGCCCACTGGCGAGCCCACTGATCGAGCGGGTCGAGGGCCACGCCCAACTGTCGCCCGATCGGAGTCAATTGATAATGCCCCTCGTCGGATCTGGCGATCAGTCCGGCCGCGGCGAGTTCGCCGAGCCGATCGTAAAGAACGCTCGGCGACATGCCGTCGCAGCGGCTACGGAGCGCACGAGCCCCCAACGGGCCGTCTCGCAGCTCCCACAGAACCCGTAGCGACCAGCGGCGGCCGAGAAGGTCGAGGGCGGCCATGAGTGGCCGTCCGCTATCGGAGCCGCGAACCGGTTGGCCCGGACGCGGGAGCTGTTGACGTTTCGGTTTCCGTAACATACGCTGCGAGGTCATGGTTACGGAAACAGTAACACCGAGGATCTTGCCGCTCGACCCGCCCTACGATTCCGAGGTCGACGCTCAGTTGCAGACGATGATGCCGGCCGGGGTTCCACCGATCGGGCTCTTCCGCACCTTCGTCCGGAACCTTCCCATGGCGCAGGCAATGGGCACGTGGGGTCGTTACGAACTCAGCCGCCAGCTGTCGCTGTCGATGCGCGACCGCGAGATCGTGATCAACCGGACCTGCGCGCGTTGCGGCTGCGAGTACGAGTGGGGCGTGCACGTCGCATTCTTCGCCGAACGGGTGGGCCTCGATGCGCGGCAGGTCGCCTCGCTGGTCACCGGCGACGACGAGGACGACTGCTGGACCGAGAATCGCGATCGGCTACTGATCCGGGCGGTGGATGCCCTGCACGACCACGCCGATATCGACGATGCGCTGTGGCGACGACTCAGCGGGGAATTCGGCGACGCCAGCCTGCTCGATCTGCTCTTCTTGTGCGGCTGGTACCACGCCATTAGCTTCGTGGCCCGAGCCGCCAGGGTCAGGCTCGAGCCCGGCGCCCCCACCTTCGGCTCCATCGCCGACTTATGACGGCTTAGTCACGCGGCGTCGACAACGGCTTTGTTGGACCGCCATTCGTACACCGTCGGTGTGCACCCGTGCATCGCGGCCAGGTCGACCGCGTCCAGCACGGCCTGCAGCGGCCCGGGCTTGCGCAACTGGCGGCCGGCTATCGCGATGCGCACGATCCCGCCCCGACGGGAGATGCGATCGGCGGACAGCACAACCATGCGACACCACCACGGCTCGGTCAGAAAGCCCTCTCCGATACCGAGCACGCGGGTGCGGACGGTGGTGTGACGGACCAGGTCGGTGATCCCGTGCAGATCGGCCAGCAGTCGAAACCCGTTGCGCGGCAACACCTTCACCACGCCCGGTGACACTACCCAGCCCGGCGCCGCAAACAGCCGGGTGCGCAAACCGAGGTGCTCGAGCACCCGGTCGGCGGCCGTCAGCCGGAGGTTGGCCTCGTGCGCCCGCAGCATGGCGAACTCGCCACGCCGCTTCTTGGTGGCCGGGTCGTCGTAGCCGTGCAGCACGATGGCGTCGCCCCCGGCGCGCCGCGCGGCCAGCCACTCGACTGTGCGCGGATCGCGGTCGAGTCGGTAGTCGCCGGCCAGCCGCGGGGCCACCAGCAACGACACCGGCACGTTGCGGGCATCCATTTGTGCGCAGAACGCCTCAACGTCGCCCAGGGTGCGCTCCCCTATCCCTGAGACCGAGACGATCAATTTTCCAGACACACCTGCAGTTTGACGATCTCAGGTGTCGGAATGGTGAAGGACACGCGGACAGCAGGCGTATATCGGGTCCGCCGCGACGCAGGTCAGGGGCATTCGGGGCCCGACGCAGCCGGCGCCCGCGGCCATCGGCGCCGGCAATCGATTCGATATGCTAAGCAACGCCATGGAGAAGGCCCGTTCCGCAGCGGCCGACCCGCTGACCACCACTCCCACGCGGCAGCCCGCCGCCGGCGTGCATGTCTATCCAGACAAGCTGGACGCCCGGCTGTTGCGGATCTCCGGCGTGTGCATCCTCGCCACGGTGATGGCGATACTCGACGTCACCGTCGTCAGCGTCGCGCAACGCACCTTCATCGCCGAATTCGGCTCGTCCCAAGCAATCGTCGGATGGACGATGACCGGCTACACGCTCGCCTTGGCGACCGTGATTCCGGTAACGGGCTGGGCCGCCGACCGATTCGGCACCAAGCGGCTCTTCATGGGATCCGTGCTCGCCTTCGCGCTGGGCTCGCTGCTGTGCGCGGTGGCAGCAAACATCCTGCAGCTCATCGTGTTTCGCGTGGCGCAAGGCATCGGCGGCGGCATGCTGATGCCGCTGGGATTCATGATCATGACCCGCGAAGCGGGCCCCGGGCGGCTCGGCCGCCTCATGTCGATCCTGAGCATTCCCATGTTGCTCGCCCCCATCGGTGGGCCCATCCTGGGCGGCTGGCTCATCGACACCTCGAGCTGGAGATGGATCTTCCTGATCAACCTCCCCATCGGCCTGGTGACCATCGTTCTCGCGGCGATCGTGTTCCCGCGTGATCATCCGGCGCGCTCGGAAACCTTCGACGTGGTCGGGGTGCTGCTGCTGTCGCCGGGCCTCGCGACGTTCCTCTTCGCGGTGTCGTCCATCCCGCGCTGCGGCACCGTCGCCGATCGCCGCGTGCTAATACCGGCGGCCGTCGGCCTGGCGTTGATCGGCGCGTTCGTGCTGCACGCGTGGCACCGCGCGGACCACCCACTCATCGATCTGCGACTGTTCCGGAACAAGGTGCTCACCCAGGCCAACGTGACGATGCTCGTCTTCGCCACCGCCTTCTTCGGCGCCGGACTGCTGCTTCCGAGCTACTTCCAGCAGGTGCTGCATCAGTCACCGATGCAGGCCGGGGCGCACATGATCCCGCAGGGCCTCGGCGCCATGCTGACCATGCGCCTGACCGGGCCGCTCGTGGACCGGCAGGGACCGGGCAAGGTCGTGTTGGTGGGCATCGCGCTGATCACCGCCGGCCTGGGCACCTTCGCCTTCGGTGTGGCCAAGCAGGCGCAGTATCTACCCACGCTGCTGGTCGGATTGGCGATCATGGGCCTGGGCATGGGATGCACCATGATGCCGCTGTCGGTTGCCTCCGTGCAGGCGTTGGCGCCGCACCAGATTGCCCGGGGCACAACGCTGATGAGCGTCAGCCACCAGGTGGGCGGCTCGATGGGAACGGCGCTGATGTCGATGATCCTGACCAACCAGTTCAATCGAAGCGAGAACATCTCCGCGGCAAACAAACTCGCGTCCCTGCAACAGAAGGCCGCCGCCAGCGGGGTGCCAGTCGACCCGGCCGCGATACCCCGGCAGACCCTCGCCCCGGGCTTCGCGGGCGATCTGCTGCGCGACCTTTCGCATGCCTATACGGCGGTGTTCGTCGTCGCGGTCGTGTTGGTGGTGTCCACGGTCATCCCGGCGGTGTTTCTGCCGAAGCGGCCCGCGAGCCAAACGGCCGGCGAATAGATTGGACTTGAGATGGCTCCGTTGATCACGCTGCTGGTGGGCACCGTCGCCGCTCGGTGCATCGGCTGGCTCGGCGTCGGCTACGTCAACAGCTGGGCGGCGGCGGTCGCCGTCGGACTGGCCGCGATGTTCCTGATGACGGGGCTCGCCCACTTCGCGCCGCAGCTGCGCCGCGACCTGATCGCGATCGTGCCGCCCCGGTTGCCGGCTCCCGGCTACCTGGTCACGATCACCGGCCTGCTCGAGCTGCTGGGCGCCGTGGGGTTGTTGCTTCCGGTGACCCGGATGGCCGCGGCCCTGTGCCTGCTGGCGCTGATGCTGGTCATGTTCCCGGCCAACGTCTACGCCGCCCGGATGCCCGATCCGCCTAAGTCGATGACGACGCAGCTACCCCTGCGCATCGCCATCGAGGTCGTCTTTCTCGGCGCGGCCATAGCGGTCGCCGTCGGCAGCGGCTAGCAGCCAGGCGTACTGGAACGCGGCCTCTTCCCAGGCCCGGTAGCGACCGCTGACCCCGCCGTGGCCCGCCGCCATCTGGGTCTTGAGCAGGACCGGATTGCCGTTGGCGTTCGCGTGCCGCAATGCCGCGACCCACTTCGCCGGCTCCACATAGTAGACCCTGGTGTCGTTGAGCGATGTCATCGCCAGGATGGCGGGATACCGCTTGGTCTCGACGTTCTCGTAGGGCGAGTAGGACTTCATGTAGGCGTAGACTTCGCTGTCGCTCAACGGGTTTCCCCATTCGTCCCATTCGGTGACGGTGAGTGGCAGCGAGGGGTCCAGGATGGTGGTCAGCGGGTCGACAAATGGGACTTGGGCGAGGATTCCGGCGAACAGATCCGGCGCCAGGTTGGCCACCGCGCCGACCAGCAGGCCACCGGCGCTGCCGCCCAACGCCACCAACTCTCGCGGCCGGGTCAGACCTGAGTCGACCAAATGCTTTGCCACCGCGACGAAGTCGGTGAAGGTGTTCTTTTTCTCGAGTAGCTTGCCGTGCTCGTACCACAGCCGGCCCATCTCGCCGCCGCCGCGGACGTGGGCGATTACGAACACCATGCCCCGGTCCAGTAGCGAGAGCCGCGCGATGGAAAAGCTTGGGTCCGTGCAAATCTCGTAGGCGCCGTAGCCGTACAGCACGGTGGGCGCGGGGAATTCGAGACCGGCGCGGTGCACGATCGACACGGGGATCCTGGCGCCGTCGTCGGCGCGCGCCCAGTCTCGGCGCTCCACGTAATCGGTGTGCCGGTAGTCGCCGAGCACGGGTTGCTCGCGCAGTAAGATGCGTTCGCCGGTCGCCAGGTCGATGTCGTAGATGCGTGTCGGGATGACGAGAGACCCGGCCCGGATGCGCAGTCTGGGCGACTTCCAATTCGGATTGCCGCCCAGGCCGGACGACATCAGCTCGGATTCGAATGAGATCTCTTCGGGCTCGCTGTAGCCAGCGCCGGAGTCGATGGGCCACAACTGGATCCGCGGCAACGCCTCGCGGCGGTAGCTGACGACCAGATGATCGGCGAAGGCATCCACGCCGTCGAGTCGAACATCGTCGCGGTGCGGGATCAGTGTGCGCTGCTGCGCCGGGGCGTCGACGGGTGCCTCGGTGAGCGTGAAGTTCACCGCGCCGTCGTTGTGCAAGATCAGGAACCGATCCTGTCCCGCGATCACCGCGTGCTCCACCGAATACTCGACACCTTCGCGTCGCGGCAACACCACGGTGAACTGCGCCTGGGGATCGGCGGCGTCCGCGTAGCGGATCTCCGACGTGATCGACGAACCCGAGGCGATGAACACGTAGGCTTCGCTGCGGGTGAGCCCGACGCCGAGCCAGAAGCGTTCGTCCGCTTCGTGATACACCAGCTCCGACGGCTCGCCGGAGCCCAATCGATACCGCCATATCTTGTCGGGACGGTGCGCCGCGTCCAGCGTCGCGTAGTAGACGGTGCGGTTGTCGGCGGCCCAGGTCACTCCGGCACCGATGTTGGCGATCTCGTCGGGGAACATCTCGCCGGTGCGTAAATCCTTGAACCGCAGCGTATAGCGCTCGTCGCCAATAACGTCGACGGAGTAGGCCAGCAGATTGGCATCCAGGCTGACCATCGCGGCACCCAGCGCGAAGAAGTCGTGGCCTTCTGCCTCGATGTTCGAGTCCAGCAACACCTCTTCACCTGGTATCTCGGTGTTCTCATCCAGCGCCGGCGGGGTCCAATCATCGGGATCGGCCACCGGGCAACGGCATTGGGCGCGGTATTGCTTTCCCTCGAAGGTTCGGGAGTAGTACCACCAGTCGCCCTGACGAGTCGGCACCGAGAGGTCGGTTTCCTTGGTGCGCGCCTTGATCTCGTCGAAAATCTGCTGCCGCAACGGTTCAAGGTGAGCGGTGACCCGGTCGACGTAATCGTTTTCGGCTTCGAGGTAGGCGATGACGTCAGGGTTGTCCTTTTCGCGCAGCCATTCATACGGGTCGACGAAGACGTCCCCGTGGTGCTCCCGCCGGGTCTCCACCCGCTTGGCGATCGGCGGCGCGGGCGTCTGTGCAACGGAATTCGTCATGCGCCGGGGCCGATCCAGTCGTCGAAGCTCATGCCGGAGATCCGTTCGTAGGCATTGATGTAACGGGCGCGGGTGGCGTCGATGATGTCGTCCGGCAGCGGCGGCGGGGGTTGTGAGCCGTTGCGGTCCCAGCCCGATTCGGGGCCGGTCAGCCAGTTGCGGACGAACTGCTTGTCGAAGCTGGTCTGCACCTCGCCCTCCCGGTAGTCGTTGGCCGGCCAGTACCGCGAGGAATCGGGCGTGAAGATTTCGTCGGCCAGCACCAGGTTCCCCTCGCCGTCGGTGCCGAATTCGAATTTGGTGTCCGCGATGATGATTCCCTTCGTCAGGGCGTGATCGGCGGCCTGAACATAGATCCGCAACGTGCGGTCGCGCAGCTGGTTGGCGCGCACCGCGCCCACCATCTCGATCACCCGGGCGAACGGAATGTTCTCGTCGTGGTCTCCCAGTGCGGCCTTCGTCGCCGGGGTGAACAGCGGCGTGGCGAACTTGCTGGCCTCGACCAGGCCCGGCGGCAACGCGATCCCACAGACCTTCCCGGTCGCCTGATAATCCAGCAACCCCGAGCCGGTCAGATAACCGCGTGCCACACATTCCACCGGGAGCATCTCGAGCTGCCGCACCACCAGCGCGCGGCCCAGCACCTCGTCGGGGATGCGCGGGTCATTCGGCGGCCCGGCGAGGTGGTTGGGGGCTTCGACGAGGTCGAAGAAGAACACGCTCATCGCGGTCAGGATGCGGCCCTTGTCCGGGATCGTGCTGTCCAGGACGTAGTCGTATGCGGAGATCCGGTCGGTCGCGACCAGCAGCAGGTGCTCGTCGTCGACGCGGTACAGCTCACGGACCTTGCCGCTGGCCAGATGCTGATAGTCGGACAGTGCGGGGCGCATCCGGCCAGCCTATCGGGCACCGCGCGGCCGACCCCGTGCCGGGAGCTGTGCTGGAATTTCGGTCATGACATCCCGGTTCTTGCCCTACTCCACCAGACCAGTCCGGCTTCTTGCTCAACTGTTCAGCGATGTCGCCGTGGTCGTGTGGACCGTCAGCTGGCTGCTCGTCGGGGTCGCCGTCTACGACGCCATCTCGACCATCGCCGACGCCGGCCGTCAAGTCGAAAGTGGCGCACATGGCATCGGGGGCAACCTGGCCTCTGCCGGCCATGGTGCGCAGCACATTCCGCTGGTCGGCGATGCGGTAAGCAAGCCGCTGACCGCTGCCAGCCACAGTGCCCTCGACATCGCGAGCGCCGTCCACGACCTGGACACCACGACGAGCTGGCTCGCGGTACTGCTCGCGATTTCGGTCGCCGCCCTCCCCATCCTGATCGCGGTCGTGCCCTGGTTGTGGCTGCGGATCCGGTTCTTCCGGCGCAAACGAACGGTGACCGCCCTGGCCGCCACCCCGGCCGGCGAGCAACTGCTGGCGTTGCGGGCGCTGACCAACCGCCCGCCACGCAAACTGGCCTCCGTCAGCGCGGATCCGGTCGGTGGGTGGCGCCGTGAGGACTCCGTCACAATTCGCGCGCTGGCCGCACTCGAACTGCGCGCGGCCGGGATCACGCTTCGCGCGGGCTGACGAACATGCGCCAAGCGCGCAACAGCCCGGCCGCGACGACAATCAGCCACGCCGCCAACGCATCCCAGAAAAACACCAGCGACACGGTGATCAACGACCGCTGCCCCAGCTGAGCCGCCATGCTGTAACTGGCCGCGGAGTACATGCCCAGCGGAAAGACGAACGCCCACCACACACCGGCGAAGTGCAGCATTTCGGGGCGGCGGCGGATGCGATGCAGACCGAAGTAGACCAGCGGCGGAATCCACAGGGTGGCCGCTGCCCAGGTGACCACCGTGACGGCGAGCACCGGCCCGGTCAACCACGCCGGAGCCAGGCCGTGGATCGTGTCGCCGGCCA
>NZ_MBEM01000105.1:0-6559 GCF_001954045.1 Mycobacterium sp. SP-6446
ACCGACGTCAACGACCAATGAGCCGCCATCAACACTTCCTAACTACGAAGTGTTGCAATCACCCCTTGAGCCCAACCGGCATGTCGTGTGCGTGGATTATGTGTCGCGGTGGGTAGATGCGTCGGTTTTGGGCAAGGGTTCAGTGTCGCTTGTCGCGCACCTTGTAGGTCGAGGGCCACGACTTCCGCGACTCGTCCCCGGTCAGCGGGGTTCCCATGCCGCCGACCTTGACGTTGTAGGCCTCCTTGCCCGGGCCGACCTCGCGGTTGGCGTGTTCCTGGGCGAGGTAATACAGCTCGTCGATGGTGGCTTCGTCGTAGGCGACGAACGACGTCTCCCGCGCCACGTCTTCGATACCGGCCAGCATCCGTTCGGGCAGGTAGCGCGACGCAAGGGCAGCCGCGCCCAGCAGGGAGAACGGAATGACCCAGTAGCAGACGAACGACAAGGGGGTCTTGGTGTCGAGGATCGTGGCCTCTTCGCCGCCGAGGCGTTGCGCGATCGGTGGGATCGCCGACGACACCGTCATGCCGGCGAAGGCCGCGATCCAAATCCAGGTCAGGACGGTGACGACGCGGCCGAACAGCTCGGTCTTGGCCACGTCGGCGGGCTGTTCGGCCGCGGCGAACTCACGCACGAACGGCTTGCCGATGAGCAGGCTGATCAACGCCACCAGGAAGATCCCGGCGTTGCTCAGCGGCTGTATCCAGCCCTGCATGAAGGACTCGCTGAGCGTAAACGTGAGCACGGTCAGCACCAGAAACGTTGCGACAGCGCCCATGTCGAGCGTGCGACCCGGCTGGCCGGTGACGCGCCCGATGACCGACACGGCGACGGCGATCGCCAGCGCGATCAACACGGCGGCCTTGAACGGGACGTTACCGACTAGCACCCAATAGACGATCCATGGCGCGAATCCAAACAGCATGCCCACGGGGGGTCAGTGTATGGCCGCCGGTTTGCGCCACGGCCACCCGCCGTCGCTTCACCGCTTCGGACCCTGCGTGTCGGAGAGTCCGAACAGTTCCGCGCACCGCTGAGCGGCGCCCGGGTCTCCGTCGACCCTGAGAGCGCCCGCCTCGATTGCCTCCGCCGGCGTGATCCGGCCGGTGCCGAGCCCGATGAAGGTTTGGGTGTCGGTGTGCAGCACGACATCGGGCCTGTCGGCCGGCCCCTGCCGAACGCCTGTCTTTCCGGCCCTGACCGTTACGGTGATCGCCTCGTCCGCGACCCGGAATTCGTACTCGTCGTCGATATCGGTCGAGGGCGATTGCGCTTGGACGGCGGCGTGAACGGCCGGAAGCCAGTAGCTGGCTTTGACGGTGTCGTCCGCGTCTGGGGTGTCGGTGATGTCGAGGCCCCACTCGAAAAGTGCGCGCACCACGGGGCGCAGGCGATCGCCGAGTTCGGTGAGCTCGTACACCGTCGAGGCCGCGGGCGGCGGCAGGCGACGCTTGCGGATCAAGTCGTTGGTTTCCATCGATTGCAAACGAGCGGCGAGCACGTTGGGGCCGATACCGCGAAGCCCATCCTGCAAGTCGGTATAGCGCTTGGGGCCGAATAGGAGCTCCCGGACGATCAGCAGCGTCCAGCGCTCACCGACCAGGTCTAAGGCCCGGGCCGTCGGGCAGAACTGCTGATAACTCCGCATAGCGGCATAGTAGCAATCTGAAAGTTAAAACTATGCTTCTAATTGTTTTTACTTATTTTTTAGTAGTAGACTGGGCAGCGATGAGCAACGAGGATCCGGGCAAAGGCGTCGACTCGGCAGGCGGGGCGAGCCCCGGAACCCCGCGGGTAATCGCGCCCCCGCCGCTGATCTACCTTGCGGGCCTGGCGGCCGGATTCGCTCTTGATGCCGTGCTTCCGCCCATCTCGATCCCGACCGGACTTGCCATCCCGGTTGGTGCCGCGCTGCTGCTGGCGGGTGGTCTGCTGGCCATAGCGTTCATTCGCGCGTTCAGGCGCGCCCGCACCACAATCAACCCGTACGAGCGGTCCAGCGCACTCGTGACGACGGGCCCCTACCGGTTGAGCCGCAATCCGGGTTATCTGGGGATGGCGCTGGCCTACGCAGGCATCGTCGTCCTCGCCGAGGCCCCGTGGGCTCTCATCGTTCTTGTGGGCGTCTTGATCGTGGTCGACCGCGGCGTCATTGCGCGGGAGGAGCGGTGCCTGGAGGCCACGTTCGGCGAGGCCTATCGACGGTACAAACACCGAACCCGCAGGTGGATCTAGGGGCAAGCGGACTTCAGCTGCGGGTCATGGATATGTTGTTGCGCGACAAGGGGATCGAATCATGTGCGCCGATCGGCCAAGCGGGCCGCTAAGCATTCGAGTCCCCAAAGTTATTTGCTACCAAAGTATTTCGTAGGTGTCATGTCATTTGTTTGCGCGAAATAACGCCAATTCGTCCGTTTGGACCGGATGGTCGTTCGCGGGGGGTTTGCAGGCGGCGTCGTCGCAAGACCCAGTCGTTGGGACGGTGTAGAAACGCAGCATTAGCAAAGTGGGTAAGTCCAGTGCTGGATAGTCACTGGCTAGCGGTGCCGCCGCGATTCCGCCCGCAAGCGCAAGCGCGCTGGTCACAGCCAGTATTTTGACATTCATTGAACAAATGTAAGTACCGCGAATCACCGAGCCAATCGATGTTTTCCTTCGTGACCCTTTTGGAATGCTTCGTTGATCATGCGGGTGAGTCGCCTTCTCTCGAAAAAGGTCACGGATCGGGGCGGGAAATTCTGCGATTCATCTCAAAGAATGTTCGGCTAATACAGCCTTATCCCGAAGGCGCGGCAGTTGCACGAGCTCGCCGATCTGGGGGCATAAGACCGCCGGACTCGGGTACTTCTTGTAGCTAGCGGGTATCTGATCGTGTCCGAGCTTCATGTACAAGGAGCCGTCCAGTGGGCTGGCACCATGCAAAGCGGGCAAGAGTGGCGGGCGGTGAAACAACACTGTGAACCGCGGCGACGATGACCGAAACCTAAATCAAGCAGCGGCGGAGACCACCGCGGATTTTGGTGACCACTTTCTCGACGACGCGGATAACGGTTCGACAGCTACTACCGAGGCGGAAACCGCCGAAGGACTGCCGAGCGGATCGGCGCTGCTGGTTGTTAAACGTGGCCCGAACGCCGGTTCTCGATTTTTGCTCGATCAGCCGGTCACCTCGGCAGGGCGCCATCCCGATAGCGACATTCTTCTCGACGACGTCACCGTGAGCCGCCGTCACGCCGAGTTTCGCCTCGACAAGGACGGCAGCTGGGCCGTCGCCGACGTCGGCAGCCTCAACGGCACCTACGTCAACCGACAGCCGGTGGACTCAACGGTGCTGGCCAATAACGATCAAGTTCAGATCGGGAAGTTCCGGCTCGTCTTCCTGACCGGATAATCCGAGCGGCCACGACCCATAAGCGACCCATAAGCTAGGTGCGCGCGCGAGATGCCATCGAGGCGTAGCGTCTCCGCTGTTCGAGAAAACGAACAGGGAGAAACTGCCATGGCAGCCAAGTTCGAGTTGACCGAGAACGCGGTCGCGCTGTGAGCAACCCCACCGGCTCGAGCAGCGGATGCATCCTCACGCAGATTCTCAATGTCGGCATAGAGGTGTTCAGCGTGGTCGTGTCGTTTCTTACCTGCGGGGCGCTCCACGTACACAGCGAACTACCGGGTGGCGAGAATGTTGGCCGCACCTCGTTTAGCCGCGCCATCGCGAGCATCTTCGGCAACCAGGACGCCGGTGACGTGCTCGCGACCGACGGGACTTCGCCGACCAGTGCCGACGAAACCCCAGTCGGATCCAGCGCGCCCCAGCCCGACGGTCATAGGTGAGCTTGGCGCATCTACTTGCGCAAACGTTGTGCCCCCAGTCGGACTCGAACCGACACTGGGCGGATTTTAAGTCCGCTGCCTCTGCCAATTGGGCTATGGGGGCCCGGCGGCGAATTTAGCGGGTGGATGCCAGGCCCGGCGCACCGCGCCGCACTCCACACCTTGCCAAATCTTGGGCATGCGTGCGGAGTGACTTTCGCCTAGGATGCGGCGGCCGCGGGTCTATCCGCTGGTTCGCCACCCGAAATCAGATGACACGGCTATGTCACCCGGCGTGAGCTTGTTAAAACTGCCCGCCCTCGCGTTAAGAAGCCGTAAACGGCTGTCACCCTAACCCTTTCGGTCGGGAATGTGGAGACCGAGCTGTTTAGCCTTACGCCAATACACAGGGGCCCGTACGACAACGCACAGGGTCGGCCCAGCGCATGGGCCGGCATGGTTCACACAATAGGAGCTAATAGATGTCGTTTCTGACAACACTGCCTGAAGAGTTGCTTGCCGCACAGGGGCTGCTGGAAGGGATCAACTCCAACCTGGCGGCGCAGAACGCGGGCGCCGCCGCGGCGACCACGGTCATCGCTCCCGCGGCCGCCGACCCGGTGTCGGCCCAGCAGGCGGCGATCTTCTCGGCGTTCGGCACCGAGTACCAGACGATCGCCGCCGAGGCACAGACGATTCAAGAGCAGTATGCGAGCACGCTGGGTACCAGCTCCGGGACGTATAGCGCCACGGAGGCCTCGAATGCCGCCGCGAGCGCCCTTTCAAGTGCCGCGGCCCCCGCTGCCACGTCTTCGAACACTCCCCTCGACTGGCTTGCCTATCTCCTCGGTAGCACCGGCAACGGCACCAACCCGAACATGCTCGGTGGGATCTTCGGCCTGTCGAGCAACGGTGCGAACATCTTGAACATCGGTGGCGGCAACTGGGCCTCCGCCGCGTCCGACTTGCTCGGTCTGGGCAGTGGCGGCCTGCTGGACACTTCTGTCAGCGACGCCGCCGCCGGCGCGGACCTCGCCAACACGACGACGCCGATGGCGCCCGTCGGTGGCATGGGTGGTGTGGGAGCGATGCCGGCGGCCGCGGCGGGCAACGCGACCATGGTCGGCAAGTTGTCGGTGCCACCCAGCTGGGCCGGCACGGTCGGCCCGGCTACCAGCGCGGTCACCCCAATCCAGACCGTGGGTTGGACCGCCGGCGCGCCGCAGGCCGGGACAGGGGGGATCATCCCGGGGATGCCCGGAATGGTCTCGGGAGCGCGCAGCGGCGCCGGCTTCGGTGCGCCGCGCTACGGCGTCAAGCCCCTGGTTATGCCCAAACCGACCGCCGTCTAGTCAACAACCCGCCAAATTCCCTCCATAGAAACGGAATACAGAAAAATGGTTTTGGATTTCGCAGCTATCCCACCCGAAATCACGTCGAGCCTGATGTACGCGGGCGCGGGGGCGGGACCACTCATGGCCGCCGCGACGGCATGGAACAACCTGGCCGCCGAGCTGAGTACGACGGCGACGCAATGGGAATCGATCATCACGTTGCTCACCACCGAGCAGTGGACGGGTGCCGGATCGGCGGCGGCAGCCGCCGCGTCCCAGCCAATCGTGACCTGGCTGACGACTTCGGCAGCTGCGGCAGAGCAGGCGGGCGCCCAGGCGACGGCGTCGGCGGCCGCTTACGAGGCGGCGTTTGCCGCGACGGTGCCCCCGCCGGTGATCGCGGCCAATAGGACATTGCTCGCAACGCTCATCGCAACCAACTTTCTGGGTGTCAACTCGGCCGCGATCGCGGCGACCGAGGCCCAGTACGCCGAGATGTGGGTCCAAGACGCCACGATGATGGCCACTTATCAGGCGGCTTCGATGGCGGCCGGGGTCCTGCAGCCGGTGACGCCGATGACGCCGGCCACCAACCCGGCCGCCGACGGGATTCAGGCCGCCGCGGTCGCCAATTCGGCGGTGAACGCCCCGGTCCAGGCGCTGGCCGCTCCGGCCGCCGCCTCGCTGCCCTTTACGACCGACGGCTTGCTGTCCTCGATTGACAACTTCATCGGCACTCCGTCCGTCTTCAACGCCATCAACGGAGCGGTGAACACCGGGGCCTGGTTCACCATGAACGCCATCCCAAACGGCGTAGCACTGGGGCAAAAACTTGGCACCGTGGGATCGATCCCCTACGCCCTCTCGGACGCGGTTGCACCCGCCACCGGCGCGGGCATCATTCCCGGGACGATGGTGGGCTCGGTGTCGGGCGCGGCGACGTCGGCGACCCTGGGCGAGGCGTCCGCGGTCGGCGGTCTTTCGGTACCGGCCAGCTGGAACGCGGCAGCCCCGGCGTCGGCGGCTTCGTCCACCGCTCCCCTCGCGGGTTCGGGCTGGACCGCCGCCACCGAGGAGCCCGTGGCGGCAATGCCCGGCATGCCGGGCGCTGCGGCGGCCGCCAAGGGTGCCGGTGCCTACGGGGCTGGGCCACGGTACGGGGTCAAACCCATTGTCATGCCCAAACAGGTCGTCGTCTGATGCGGAAAAAAAGGGGGTACATGTCACGCATTTGAGGCCAGCTGTTAACCGCTGCGCCGTACTCTATCCGCGATACGGCCACCAACGAACCGATACCGACCGCGGAAACTTCGACAGGCCGAAGGCTCGAACGAAAAGGAGATAGCCAAGATGGCAACACGTTTTATGACTGACCCGCACGCGATGCGGGCGATGGCGGGCCGCTTTGAGAT
>NZ_MBEM01000106.1:0-87471 GCF_001954045.1 Mycobacterium sp. SP-6446
CGTCGGGCGAATACCACTGATGCGGGTTGCCGCCCCCACCGACCCCGACCGTGTCGCCGACATTGACCACCATGCGCTGCGGATTCGGGTCGGACGCAAGCATTTTGTCGGCCCAGGCGTCATAACCGATGCCGTTTTCGACCACGACCTTCGCGTCGGCAAACCTACGGGCATCTCCGGCCGATGGCTCATAGCTGTGCGGGTCCGTGTCCGGGTTGGTGATGATGCTTGTCACCTGCAGCCTGTCGCCGCCGAGCTGTGAAGCGATGCTGCCCCACGCGTTAATCGTCGCCACCACGGCGAGTTTTCGGACGGGCCCCGTCGTGCTTTCGGCACTGGAACCGGATTGAGGTGTTTTGGTGCCGCTACACGCCACAGCGCTCAGCAGTACCGCGGCGATGCCCAGCGCCGCCTTGCGCCGACCAGATTGATCTGCCATCCGAGTCTCTACGGCTCCTTATTGAAAACGATTTCCATTACAGTGGGTGACTGTAGCACTCGACTTGACGTTGTGGAACGGCTGATTTCTCTGTGGCACCCGCTCCAACCGGCGCCACCGAAACTATGCGAAGAGGCCGCCAGCTGGCCCTGACTACCCGTTGGCGGTGTGGGCCGACGCCGCGGTGATCGGCTCGTGATCTGAAGTCGGCCATCGAAAGTGACCGCTTCCAGACTTGGGGAGGTGTGGGTGGCGCAGGTTTCCGGTGCGCCGGCCGTTGCGCTACATAATAGGACGGTGGCGACGCTGAGGTTGAGGCGCGGAGTCCGCATCGGGTCGTCCGAAGCGCTGGTAGGCATCCTGTTGGCGTGCGCCTTCTCGACGACGATATTGCGTAATGTGGTCTTCGGCAGCCAGGCGTTGTCGACAATGGGCACGGTGTTTTGTGGGGTGTTCGTGCAGGCGATTCCCTTCCTTGCGCTCGGGGTGGTGGTCAGCGGGTTGATCGCGGTGTTTGTTTCGCCGCAGCGGTTGGCGCGCTGGCTGCCGCGCCGGCCCGCGGTGGCGGTATTGGCCGCCGGTGTGGGTGGGGCGGCGTTGCCGGGCTGTGAGTGCGGGTCGGTCCCGGTGGCACGGCGATTGTTCGGCGAAGGGGGCGCTACCGGGGCCGCGGCCTTGACGTTCATGCTGGCCGCACCGGCGATTAACCCGGTGGTCTTAGTCGCCACCGCGGTGGCGTTTCCCGGTGCGCCCAGGATGGTTCTTGCTCGGATGGCAGCGTCTCTGCTCGCCGCGGTGATCATGGGCTGGGGGTGGGCGCGGTGGGGCCGCCCGGAGTGGGTCACCCGCCGGCTGCCCCCTTCTTGCTCTGACAGTGAGTCACGGTGGGTGGTGTTCGCTGAGGCGGCCCGCCACGACTTCCTTCAAGCCGCATCGTATTTGGTATTGGGTGCCGGCGCGGCCGCGATACTTCACGTGCTGGTGCCGCGGTGGGTGTTCGAACATTTGGCGGCACACCTGATCCTCGGCGTGGTGGTGATGGCCGCCCTCGCGGTGATTCTGGCAATGTGTTCGGAGGCCGACGCGTTCGTCGCCGCCAGCATGACGATGGTGCCGCTGCTGCCCCGGCTGGTGTTTCTGGTCGTCGGCCCGGCCGTGGATGTGAAACTGTTCGCGATGCAGGCGGGCATGTTCGGCCGCGCTTTTGCGGCGCGCTTTGCCCCTACCACGTTGCTGGTGGCAATGGCGAGCGCGTGTCTTGTCGGATTTTTCGTTCTCGGTGGTGGGTAAGTGAGCCGCGAAACTGAGAACATAGTTCTCTTGCTGGTAGGCACTAGCATCGCCGTGATCACCGTGTCGGGCGCGTTCACCCGTTACGTCAAGCCGGGACTATTGCCGTGGCTGGCTGCGTCCGCGCTGCTGCTGATTGCGTTAGCGCTCGTGGCGATCATCGGCGATATCCGCCGCGGCGGACCGCGGCCCACTGATCACAACGAGGCACACTCCCACCGGACCGGCATCGTGTGGCTGCTCGTCGTTCCTGTCTTGGTCTTGATCGTTGTTGCGCCGCCCGCGTTGCGCCCATCCGGGGCCGCGCCGTCTGTGACCGCCGCGTCCAACGCTGTTCTGAATCGGTTTCCGTTTGCTCCGCTACCGCCGGGCAACGCCCCTGAGGTGTCGCTCCCGGAGGTACTGCAGCGCGAGGTCCAGGACTCCACCGGCTCGTTGACTAATCGATCGATCACCGTGGCCGGCTTCGTCCTCAACGAAGCGCAGGGCGTCGACCTTGGTCGCGTAGTCATTGTCTGTTGTGCCGCCGATGCCCAGCTGGCCCGCATCCATCTGCGTGGCCCAGCCGCCCCCCACGCCGCCGGCCTGGCTGACAACACATGGGTTCGGGTGGAAGGCCAAGTCAAACCCCTAACCGGCCAGGCAGATTACCGCGTGATTCCGACGCTGGAAGCCACCAAAGTCACGCGCATCAACGCCCCGGCCAACCCTTACGACTACCCCCATTGATGCAGCAGGTTCCAGCCAATCGCGCAGTAATGCAAAACACGTCTGCGTGTGATACTGCTCCGATACCGAATGCCTTGCGTTGTCGCACACGGTGTTTGGTGATCTGGAGCCCCAGGCAGCGTGAGTACGCACAATGGCCACGATGTGCATTCGGCCGCGGGTCATGGTTCACCGGCCCATTGGCCGCTGTCAACCCCGCTTAGGCCTCTGCCGTTTGTGGTCAGTGGCTCGGCGGTGTCTCAATTGCTTCGACTTGCACCGCGAGCCCGATCATGCCCGTCGAGCTGTCTGGGCAAAGATGTGGTTTCCCACCGTCCCCGCTCTAACCAGTCGCGCAAGACTTCCGCGTCACCATGGTCAGTAATGGGGCCGATCCATCGGGGCGGCCCGGAGGGCACACGATCATTTGTGCAGGGCTGCAGCATCGCCATGACGCCGCATTCCGCCCGGCGAGACGCGCAGGTGAGTGGTCCGAGCACGCAGGCGGCGGCGACGAGTATCGCGTGTGGACAGCGTCGGATGACAGGCCGCAGTTCGTCGACGACCGATAGGTCATCATCGACCGCACAGGCGGTACAGACGACGACGGTGAATGGACGGTCGGTACCGCGAGGCGACGAAGTCAATGCGCCGTGCTCCGCGGCAGCGCGCCGAGATCAAAGCCGAGTTGTGTCATCGGTATATCCCTTCTGCGAGCGTGCATCAACGGTCAGGCAGTTTGTCCCGGATAGGGCAGTAGCGCCATTTCGCGCGCGTTCTTGATCGCGGTGCTGACCTGACGTTGTTGCTGGACGGTGAGGCCGGTGACCCGCCGGGAGCGGATCTTGCCGCGCTCGGAGACGAACATCCGCAGCGCGGAGGTGTCCTTATAGTCGACCGCACTGAGCCCCAGGATGGCGAGAAGATTCTTCTTGCGGGGCCCGATACCAGGTGGGGCGCCGCGACGAGCGCGCGGTGATTTCTTGGCCGTCACCAGCTCGCCTTCCGTATGCCGGGCAGCTGCCCGTTGTGGGCCAATTCGCGGACCCGTACCCGCGATAGCCCGAATTTGCGCAGATGCCCGCGGGGACGCCCATCGACCGAGTCGCGGTTGCGCAACCGCACCGCGCTGGCGTCGCGGGGCTGGCGCGCCAACTCTCTTTGCGCGGCCACCCGTTGCTCATCAGTGCTCGACGGTGACCGGATGATCTCTTTGAGGTAAGCGCGACGTTCTGCGTAGCGCGCCACAATTACCCGGCGGCGCTCATTCTTGACGATCTTCGATTTCTTGGCCATGATCAGCGTTCCTCACGGAAGTCGACGTGGCGGCGAAGTACCGGGTCGTACTTGCGCAGCACCAGCCGGTCCGGATCGTTGCGCCGGTTCTTCCGCGTCACGTACGTGTAGCCGGTGCCCGCCGTCGAGCGAAGTTTGACCAAGGGCCGGATGTCGTTGCGGGCCATCAGATTCGCTGCCCTTCGCGGCGCAGCCGCGCCACGACGGCTTCGATGCCGTCGCGGTCGATGACCTTGATGCCCTTGGCGCTGACCCTCAGCCGAATGCGATGGCCTTCCGATGGCAGGTAATACTTCTTGAGCTGGACATTGGGTGACCAGCGCCGCCGAGTCCGGCGATGCGAATGCGACACCGCGTTACCGAAACCCGGTGCCCGGCCTGTGACTTGGCAACGAGCAGACAATGTCTAACCTCCCTGGCGCTCATACCCTTATTGAAAATGATTTTCGACAAGCGTCGTCAGCGACGGTACCGTATCGGTAGCCCTAATGAAAATGATTATCAACAAGGGAGCCTGATGCGGACGCCCGTGATCTTGGTCGCTGGCCAGACCGACACCGACCCGGTCGTGGGCGCATTGCTGCGCACCGCCGGGACGCTGGTGGTAGAGCACCGTTTCGACGGTCATGTGGTGCGACGGACGATCGTGACCCTGCAGCATGGTGTGTTGACGACCGCGGAAGCCGGGCTCGAACTCGCGCACGGGTGCGTGTCCTGCACCATCCGCAACGACCTTCTGGTGTTGCTGCGTCAGCTGCACCGCCGCGACGACGGCGACCGCATTGTGGTTCACCTGGCGCCATGGCTGGAACCCGAACCGATCTGTGTTGCCGTCGACCATGTCAAAGTGCGTGTGGCGCCAGGCTACGTCGACGGACCTGCCGCTCTTGATGTGTCGATCGCCGCCGTCGTGACGTGTGTCGATTCATCGGCGTGGCTGAATCAGGCGCTCGGTGACGCCGAACTCGACGACGGACGCACCTGTGCCCAGGTGGTGGTCGGACAGGCCGAATTCGCTGACGTCGCGGTGCTCAACCATCCTGACCCGTTCGTGACTGCGGTACTGCGCCGACTGTCGCCGCGCGCTCGCATCACCGTGGGCGCCGACGACATCGAACACACCTTGGACAACCTGTACCGCGACGCGCGGCGAGGCCGAAGCGACGATCCCCATGGTCCGCTGCTGGCTGGCCAGCCGCCCTTGAATGCCCGGGGCCCCATCAACCTGATCGAGTTCAATGCCCGACGCCCGTTTCACCCGAAGCGTCTGCACGCGTGTCTGGACCTGCTATTAGATGGCGTCATTCGAACCCGCGGGCGGCTGTGGTTGGCCAGCCAGCCCGATCAGGCGATGTGGTTGGAAACGGCCGGCGGCGGATTGCGGGTTAGTTCGGCCGGCAAATGGCTGACCGCACTTACGAGTCGCGAGCTAGCCGATATCGATGCAGAACGACGCCTCTTCGCCGAGCTGACCTCGGACGAGCACTACGGCGATCGCCACACCGCGATGACCATCCTTACTTGCGCGGCAAACGACGCGGAAATCCACGACGGCCTCAACGGCGCACTGCTCACCGACGACGAGCTTCGCTGCCCGCAGGACTGGATCCACTACGACGATCCGTTCGGCGACTGGCATGAGGACCCGTGTGAAGCCCCGGCAGCCGATGCCGAAAACACACCTGCCCACCACGCCCAGAACGGAGACCCCGGATGAAACCCGGCATTCACCCCGAGTACCACCCCGTTGTGTTCCAAGACGCCACCACCGGCGCGATGTTCCTCACCCGATCGACAATCACCAGTTCGCGCACCGTCGAGTGGCAGACGCCCGACGGGGCGCACACCTACCCGCTCGTCGTCGTTGAAATCACCTCGGATTCACACCCGTTTTGGACCGGGGCGCACCGTATCGTCGACAGCGCCGGACAAGTCGAGAAATTCCACCGCCGCTTCGGAGCCCGGCAACCACCCCCACTTCAATGCGATGCCGATTCCCGAAATGACCGATGAAATGCCTACCGCTTTACCGTCCGCCTCAGCCTGGGCACAGATTGAGCTTCCTCGAGAGCCTTGAACAGCAAGCGATCTCGTCGATAACGTCAAATTCGGTTGACCAAAACGATGACGAGTAGCTCGTTCTGTTTTTCAGGTAAATCATCCACCAACTAGCATGGCCGATAGCCGCCGCGTCGGATTTACCAGTGCCATTCGTGTCCATGTCCGCCGATGTGAGCTCGCTGAGTCCCTCGGACAGCTTAGTCCTAATGACAATCGTTTCCATTAGGAGTACGGGGTCGAGGTTGCGTAGGCGCCGACGGGGATCCGCTGTAGCGTCACCGAACGTGAGTCCCACCCCCCGCCGGCGTGCGACTCTGGCGTCGTTGGCGGCCGAACTCAACGTCTCGCGCACCACCGTCTCGAATGCCTTCAACCGCCCGGATCAGCTCTCCGCCGACCTTCGCGAACGGGTGCTCGCGACGGCCAAGCGGCTCGGTTACGCCGGACCCGACCCAGTAGCGCGATCGTTGCGGACCCGCAAAGCGGGGGCCGTCGGATTGGTGATGGCCGAACCGCTGACCTACTTCTTCAGCGATCCCGCGGCGCGGGATTTCGTTGCGGGAGTGGCACAGTCGTGCGAGGAGCTGGGGCAGGGCCTGCTTCTGGTAGCCGTTGCGGGAAGCCGAACACTCGAGGACGGGACCGCCGCCGTGCTGGGTGCCGGGGTGGACGGCTTCGTCGTCTACTCCGTCTGCGACGACGATCCCTATCTCCAGGTGGTGCTGCAACGTCGGCTGCCCGTCGTGGTGGTGGATCAGCCCAAAGACCTGTCCGGGGTATCCCGCGTCGGCATCGACGACCGGGCGGCGATGCGAGAGCTCACCGACTACGTACTGCGGTTGGGACACCGTGAAATCGGGCTGCTGACCATGCGGCTGGGCCGGGACCGCCGCCAGGGGCTCGTCGACGCCGGGCGGCTGCGGTCACCGGCGTTCGACGTGCAGCGCGAGCGCATCGTTGGCGTGTGGGAGGCGATGAAAGCCGCCGGCCTGGACCCGGATTCGCTGACCGTGGTGGAAAGCTACGAACACCTCCCGGCGTCGGGCGGCGACGCGGCCAAGGCGGCGCTGGAGGCCAATCCGCGGATCACCGCGTTGATGTGCACCGCGGACATACTGGCCCTGTCGGCGATGGATTACCTTCGCGCACACGGCATTTACGTGCCAGGCCAGATGACGGTCACCGGGTTCGACGGCGTGCTCGAGGCGATCAGGCGCGGGCTGACGACGGTCGCGCAGCCGAGCCTGCAAAAGGGTCGCCGGGCGGGCGAACTGCTGCTGAACCCGCCGCGGTCGGGTCTGCCGGCGGTCGAGCTGTTGGACACCGAGCTGATTCGCGGGCGTACCGCCGGTCCGCCCGCTTAGCCGGATTCGGTGTCGCCGATCAGCAACCGCACGGCCAGGTCCAGCCGCTTGCTGACGTCGGTCGCCGAGGCCCGCCGGGTGAGCCACGCGAGCAGGTTCGACAGCCACACGTCGGAGATCACCCGGGCGATGTGGTACTGGTCCTCGGTCGGCTCCCCGTCGGCCATCGCACGCGCGAACATGGAGTCGATGAGCTTCTCGACCTGGTCGACCTCGCTGGCCGCGGATGCGTCGGCGAAAACATAGGCGCGCGTCATCGCCTCGGTGAGTAGCGGATTGCGCTGCATCGCGCGGTTGAGCTTGCCCACCATGAAGTTCAGCCGCTGAAACGGGGTGCCGCCGGCAACCGCGGAGCGGTCGGTTTTGGCATCGATGCGGCTGAACTCCCGCCCCAGGGCAGACACCAGCAGATGCACCTTCGACGGGAAATAGCGGTACAGCGTCCCAACCGCCACATCGGCCCGGTCCGCCACGGCGCGCATCTGGACCGCCTCGTAGCCACCCTTCGACGCGATGGCCATGGTGGCGTCCAGGATGCGTTTGCGGCGCTCCCGCTGTGCCTCCGAGCCCAGCTCGGATTCCGCTAATACCGCCACGTTTATGACCTCGCGCGGCTGCGATTCGGAAACGCGGCCCAGGTTGGTGTTCGCTGGCGACATCTGGCCGATTCCCCCTCTTCCGGGCGGTTCGTTCGCAAACGGTACACAAGCCGATTGTGAATTTCCCACCTCCACCCCACCGGGACAACGAGCTGTCCTGCTGCAATGTCGTTCGACTTGACGCTCGATCGCTGGCACTATTAGAACACGTTCTAGTGGGCACCGGGGCTCCATTTACTACCTCGAATCAAGGACGCGGAGGACGCACGTGGTAGCGACCGTCACCGACGAGCAGTTCGCGGCTCGTGAGCTGGTGCGCGATTGGGCACGTGATTCCTCCTCGGGGCCCAACGGGACCCAAGCGATCCGCGACGTCGAGCAGGGCAACGCCGATGCGTGGCGGCCGGTGTTCGCCGGCCTGGCCGAACTGGGACTGTTCGGCGTGGCCGTTGCGGAGGACTCCGGCGGGGCGGGCGGCAGCGTCGAGGACCTCTGCGCGATGGTCGAGGAAGCGGCCAAGGCGCTGGTACCCGGGCCCGTCGCCACCACCGCGCTGGCGACCCTTGTCGTCTACGATCCCGAAACGCTGGCCGCGCTGGCCTCCGGTGAACGCTTCGCCGGGGTCGCACTCGAGGGCGCCGTGCAGTTCGACCGTGGTCTTGCGTCCGGCTCCGTCGATCTGGTGCTGGGCGCCGCCGACGGCGGTCTGTTGCTGCTGCCCGCCGGCGAGACGTGGGTGTTGGTCGACACCCGGTGCGAGGGCGTTCAGCTGGAGCCGTTGCGGGCCACCGACTTTTCCCGGCCGCTGGCGCGGGTGGTGCTGACGGAGGCGCCGGCCACCGCGATCGAAGCGCCGCGCGAGCGGGTCGACGAACTCGCCGCGACCGTGCTGGCCGCCGAGGCGGCCGGCGTGACCCGATGGTCCCTGGACACCGCGGTCGCATACGCCAAAGTCCGCGAGCAGTTCGGCAAGCCGATCGGCAGCTTCCAGGCCGTCAAGCACCTGTGCGCCGAGATGCTGTGCCGAGCCGAACAGGCCGAGGTGGCCGCCGCCGACGCCGCGCGCGCCGCGGCGGACTCCGACCCCGCACAGTTCTCGATCGCCGCGGCGCTGGCCGCGAGCATCGGCATCGCCGCCGCGAAGGCCAACGTCAAGGACTGCATTCAGGTACTCGGCGGCATCGGGTGCACCTGGGAGCACGATGCGCACCTATACCTGCGCCGGGCGCATGCCATCGGCCGCTTCCTCGGCGGCGCCGAGCGCTGGCTGCGCCGCATCACCGCGTTGACGCAGTCGGGCGTGCGGCGTCGCCTGGGTATCGACCTCAGCGAGGTGGAGGGCCTGCGGCCAGAGATCGCCGCGGCCGTCGCCGAGGTCGCCGCGCTGCCGGAGGAGAAACGGCAGGCGGCCCTGGCCGACGCCCGGCTGCAGGCGCCGCACTGGCCCCCGCCGTACGGACGCGCGGCGTCACCGGCCGAGCAGCTGCTGATCGATCAGGAGATGGCGGCCGCCGGTGTGGTGCGGCCCGATCTGGTGATCGGTTGGTGGGCGGCGCCGACCATCCTCGAGCACGGCACCCCCGAGCAGATCGAACGCTTCGTGCCGGCCACCCTGCGCGGCGAATTCCTTTGGTGCCAACTGTTTTCCGAGCCGGGAGCGGGCTCCGACCTGGCGTCCCTGCGCACCAAGGCGGTCCGCGGCGACGGGGGCTGGCTGTTGACGGGGCAGAAGGTCTGGACGTCCGCGGCGCACAAGGCGCGCTGGGGTGTGTGTCTGGCGCGCACAGATCCCGACGCGCCCAAACATAAGGGCATCACCTACTTCCTGCTGGACATGAAATCGCCGGGCATCGAAATCCGGCCGCTGCGCGAGATCACCGGCGACTCGCTGTTCAACGAGGTGTTCCTGGACAACGTGTTCGTGCCCGACGAGATGGTGGTCGGCACGGTGAACGACGGCTGGCGGCTGGCCCGCACCACGCTGGCCAACGAGCGGATCGCGATGGCCACCGGCACCGCGCTGGGCAACCCGATGGAAGAACTGCTCAAGGTGCTGGCGGGGATCGACCTCGACACTTCCCAGCAAGATCGGCTGGGGCGGTTGATCGTCACCGCCCAGACCGGAGCGCTGCTGGATCAGCGCATCGCGCAGCTCGCGGTGGGCGGGCGGGATCCGGGGGCGCAATCCAGCGTGCGCAAGCTCATCGGCGTCCGCTACCGGCAGGCGTTGGCCGAATTCACGATGGACGTCTCCGACGGCGGCGGCCTGGTCCACAACCAAGCGGTTTTCGACTTCCTCAACACCCGGTGCCTCACGATCGCCGGCGGTACCGAGCAGATCCTGCTCACGGTGGCCGCCGAGCGCCTCCTCGGTCTGCCCCGCTGACCGCTTTTTCGCCGACCCTGTAATTTTGGCGGTCCCTACTCGCACTTTGTCTGCAGATTTACAGCCTCGGCGACGTGTCGGTCGCCGATGCCACTATGCGGGCGTGCAGGCGGTGTTTATCGGCAGCGAAGCGGTCGCGCGGGGGGTAGTGACCAGGCATGAAGTGCGGCGTTGGTACGAGCCGATCTATCCGGGAGTGTATGCCGCACGGGGTCAACAACTTTCGCTGCGGGACAGGACGGAAGGGGCATGGTTGTGGTCGCGACGCCGGGCCATCGTTGCGGGCGTCGCGGCTTCGGCGTTGCATGGCGCCCGATGGGTCGACGCCGACATCCCCATCGAGTTGATCTGGTCGAGCACGCGGCCACCGACGGGAATCGTCGCGCGTGAGCAGCTCCTGGCCGGCGACGAAGCCACCCGCGTCGCGGGTCTGCCTGTCACCACCCCCGCGCGAACGGCGTACGACTTGGGCCGGTATCTGCCGCGCGGGCAAGCCGTTGCGCGGCTCGACGCGTTGATGCGGGCGACTCCGTTTTCGATGGAGGATGTGCTGCTGCTTGCCAAGCGATACCCCGGTGCTCGCCGGGTGCGACGACTGCGCTCGGTTTTGCACCTTGTCGACGGCGGTGCCGCATCGCCGAAGGAGACCTGGCTGCGGCTCCTACTCGTCGACGCGGGCTTGCCTACCCCGACCACCCAGATACCGGTGGTCGACGGCTACCGCGCCCTGGCCATGCTCGATATGGGCTGGCGAGAGTTCGGCGTGGCCGTCGAGTATGACGGCGACCAGCACCGTAGCGATCGGCGTCAGTATGTGAAGGACCAGTGGCGCCTACGAAAGCTCGCGGAATTCGGCTGGATCATCATTCGCGTGATCGCCGAGGACAAGCCCGAGGATGTCATCGAGCGCGCCACGACGGCGCTCCTCGCTCGAGGTTGGCGACCCGAGCGGACGACGCGAGTCGCTTGACGCCGCCGAGCTTGTAATTTTGGCGGTCCCTACTCGCACTTTGTTTGCAGATTTACAGCCTCGGCGCGTCCAGAAGCTAGGAGAACGTCGTCACCGCGCAGGTGCTGGGCGAGGTGATGTTGACCCCGGGGTAGACCACCTGGATGTGCGTGCAGGTGATGACGTTGACGTCGGTCTTGGGCTGACCGGTCCGCCAATCGGTCGAGTCGATGCGCCCCGTCGTCTGGTATTTGTCCGGCGGTCCCTCACCGAAGTAGACGGTGGTGATCTCGTCGTTGCCCATCGCCTTGTGGACCCGTTCGTACTGGCCGCTGGCGTGCGTGTCCAGGTAGGCCAACCGGTCCGTCGACCGGACCTCGGTGGTCTGGCGGGCCCACAGGCCGGGCGGGAAACCGATCACGCCGCCGTCGGGGGTGCGCACGTCGGCCCCGGCGGTGAAGTCACAGTGGCCGTCGGACTTGAAGCAATTGAGGAACATGTGCGTCTCGAGCTGGTTGGGGCCGTCGAGCGGAAACAGCGTGGTGGCCGTGTTGCTGGCCGCCGATGACGCGGGCGCCGGCAGGAACGTCACCATCGCCCCGACCACCGCGAATCCCGTCACTAGCCGCATCATCGGCGCTCCCCTTCCCGATTCGCTACGCGACTAATCGTCGTAGGTGACTTCTACCGAATCAGATTCGGGGTGAGATTGACAGGCCAAAATCAAACCTTCGTCAAGATCCTGCTGCTCGAGCACATCGTTGACCTCCATGTTCACCTTGCCGCTGCGCAGCGTGCAGGCGCATGCGCCGCAGTGGCCCTCCCGGCAGGAAAACGGCGCGTCCAAACCTTTCGCGAGCAAGACGTCGAGCAGCTTGGCGTTACGCGGCCAGGACACGGTATGCGTTTCGCCGTCCAGCTCGACAACCGCGGTGGCCGGCGGCTCGTCGCCTTCCGCGGTGTCCTCGATCTTGACCGCCGCGAAGGGGTCGGAGTCCAGCGACTTGAACACCTCGATATGTACTTGCGGCGCAGGCACTTTCAGCGCCTCCAGCGCTTCACGCGAGGCATCCATGAACGGGCCGGGCCCGCAGATGTAGACGGGCCGATCGGTGTAGGGGGCGGCCAGCTTCGCCAGCGCCGTCGCGCTCGGCAACCCCTGCAGCGATTCCAGCCAATGCAGGACCGTAAGCCGGTCGGGATACTTGGCGGACAGCTCGCGCAGCGCGTCGGCGAAGATCACCGAGCGATCGTCGCGGTTGGCGTAGAGCAGCGTCACCTGCCCGCTGCCCTCGGCGAGTGCGGACTTGCAGATCGACATGATCGGGGTGATCCCGCTGCCGGCGGCCATCAGCAGGAAGTCGGCGTCCAGCGTCTTGGGCACGAAGTTGCCCGACGGCGCCAGCACGTGGATGCGCATGCCTTTGTGGGCGTGGTCGCACAGCCAGTTGGACGCGTAGCCGTCCGCGGTGCGCTTGACCGTGACTGTGAGCGCGTCGTCGGTGAACGGCGAACTGCACAGCGAGTAGCAGCGGGCCACCGATCCGGTCCGATCGCTGGGCACGCGCAATGTCAGGAACTGGCCAGGCGCGTAGCGCAGCCGCTCCGGGGGGATGGCGGGGTCGCCGGCCGCGTCCGGCACCGCGAACACCAACGATCGCGCGTCGTCGGTTTCCGCGACGACCTCGGCGATCTGCAGTTCAAGGACGTGGTCGCCGAGTGGCTCGTCGGGAATTGCTTCCGTCAAGACCAGCCCTTCCTTCGATGACAACTAGAACATGTTACAGAAAACCCGATTGGTACCGCTACCAGCCGCAGGAACACCCTGCTCGACACAAATCGGAACGTGTTCTAGTCTTCTGTGTAAATCCGCACTCCCAGGAGGCAAACGTAGGTGACTTCCATTCAACAGCGTGATGCACAGTCGATTCTGGCTGGCATCGATGATCTGCTTCCGCAGATTCGGGAACGCGCTCAGGCGACGGAGGACTTGCGCCGGCTGCCCGATGAGACCGTTCAGGCGCTCGAGGACGTCGGCTTCTTCACCCTGCTGCAGCCCGAGCAGTGGGGCGGTCTGCAATGCGATCCCACGCTGTTCTACGAGGCGACGCGACGACTGGCGAGCGCGTGCGGCTCCACCGGCTGGGTGAGCTCGATCGTCGGGGTGCACAACTGGCATCTGGCCCTGTTCGACCAGCAGGCTCAGGAAGAGGTGTGGGGCGAGGACCCCAAGACGCGGATCTCGTCGTCGTATGCCCCGATGGGCGCGGGCGTGGTGACCGACGGGGGCTACATCGTCAACGGCTCGTGGAACTGGTCGTCGGGCTGTGACCACGCCAGCTGGACGTTCGTCGGCGGCCCGGTCATCAAGGACGGCCGCCCGGTGGATTTCGGCAGCTTCCTGATCCCGCGCAGTGAATACCGCATCGACGACGTGTGGCATGTGGTCGGGCTGCGCGGCACCGGCAGCAACACGCTGGTGGTCAAGGATGTCTTCGTGCCCCGGCACCGGTTCCTGTCCTACAAGGCGATGAACGACGGCACCGCCGGGGGATACCAGACCAACACCGCCCCGGTCTACAAAATGCCTTGGGGCACAATGCATCCCACCACGATCTCGGCCCCGATCGTCGGCATGGCATACGGCGCGTACGAGGCGCACGTCGAGCACCAGGGCAAGCGGGTGCGCGCGGCGTTCGCCGGCGAGAAGGCCAAGGACGACCCGTTCGCCAAGGTCCGCATCGCCGAGGCGGCCAGCGACATCGACGCTGCCTGGCGCCAGCTCAGCGGCAACGTCGCCGACGAGTACGCGCTGCTGTCCGCGGGCAAGGAGATCCCCTTCGAGCTGCGCGCCCGCGCCCGCCGCGACCAGGTGCGCGCCACCGGCCGCTCGATCGCCGCGATCGACCGCCTCTTCGAGGCGTCGGGCGCCACCGCGTTGGCCAATGACCAGCCGGTGCAACGCTTCTGGCGCGACGCGCATGCAGGTCGGGTGCACGCCGCCAACGACCCCGAGCGGGCGTACGTGATCTTCGGGAACCACGAGTTCGGGCTGCCGCCCGGCGACACGATGGTCTGATTCATGACGGCTACCGAAGAGCTGACGTTCGAGTCCACGTCGCGCTTCGTGGAGGTCGACGTCGACGGGCCGCTGAAGCTGCACTACCACGAGGCGGGTGTCGGGAACGACCAGACCGTGGTGCTGCTGCACGGCGGCGGCCCCGGGGCGGCGAGTTGGACGAACTTCTCGCGCAACATCCCGGTGCTGGCCCGGCAATTCCACGTGCTGGCCGTCGACCAGCCCGGCTACGGCCACTCCGACAAGCGCGCCGAGCACGGGCAATTCAACCGCTACGCCGCGCGAGCGCTCAAAGGCCTCTTCGATCAGCTGGGTTTGGGACGCGTTCCGCTGGTGGGTAATTCGCTGGGTGGGGGGACCGCGGTGCGGTTCGCGCTCGACTACCCGGATCTGGCCGGACGCCTGGTGCTGATGGGTCCCGGTGGGCTCAGCGTCAACCTATTTGCGCCGGACCCCACCGAGGGCGTCAAGCGCCTGGGCAAGTTCTCCGTCGAACCCACGAAAGAGAACCTCGAGGCGTTCCTGCGCGTAATGGTCTACGACCAGAAGCTCATCACCCCCGAGCTGATCGACGAGCGTTTCGCCCTGGCCAGCACACCGGAGTCGCTGACCGCGACCCGCGCGATGGGAATGTCGTTCTCCGGGGCCGACTTCGAGCTCGGCATGATGTGGCGCGAGGTGTACAAGCTGCGCCAGCCGGTGCTGCTGATCTGGGGACGCGAGGACCGGGTCAACCCGCTGGACGGCGCGCTGGTCGCGCTGAAGACCATCCCCCGTGCGCAACTGCATGTCTTCGGGCAATGTGGACATTGGGCGCAGGTGGAGAAGTTCGACGAGTTCAACAAACTCACCATCGATTTCCTGGGAGGTGCGTGATGAGCATCCGCTCGCTGGGCTATCTACGCATCGAGGCCACCGACATGGCGGCTTGGCGTGAGTACGGCCTGAAAGTCCTCGGCATGGTCGAGGGCAAGGGCGCCACGGAGGGTGCGCTGTATCTGCGGATGGACGATTTCCCGGCCCGGTTGGTCATTGTTCCCGGCGAGCAGGACCGGCTCGCGGAAGCCGGTTGGGAATGTGCGAATGCCGAAGGGCTGCAAGAGATCCGCAACCGGCTCGACGTCGAGGGCACCCCGTACAAGGAGGCCACCGCCGCCGATCTGGCCGAGCGGCGGGTGGACGAAATGATTCAGTTCTCCGACCCGTCCGGCAACCCGCTGGCCGTCTTCCACGGCGCCGCACTGGAACACCGCCGCGTGGTCAGCCCGTACGGCCACAAGTTCGTCACCGGCGAGCAGGGCCTGGGCCACGTCGTGCTGACCACCCGCGACGACGAGGAGGCGCTGCACTTCTACCGGGATGTGCTCGGGTTCAAGCTGCGTGACTCGATGCGGATGCCGCCGCAGGTGGTTGGGCGGCCCGCCGATGGGGCGCCGGCGTGGCTGCGCTTCTTCGGCTGCAATCCCCGCCACCACAGCCTGGCGTTCCTGCCGCTGCCGACCCCGAGCGGCATCGTGCACCTGATGGTCGAGGTCGAAGAGGCCGACGACGTCGGCCTCTGCCTGGACCGGGCGCTGCGCCGCAAGGTGCCCATGTCGGCCACCCTCGGCCGTCACGTCAACGACCTGATGCTGTCGTTCTACATGAAGACACCCAGCGGTTTCGACGTCGAATTCGGTTGTGAGGGCAGGAAAGTCGACGACCACGATTGGATCGCCCGGGAAAGCACGGCGGTCAGCCTGTGGGGCCACGACTTCACCGTGGGCATGCGCGGCTAGCCATGTCGGCGCCGATCGATCCGCGGGCCTTCCGGCAGGTGCTGGGTCAGTTCTGCACCGGGATCACCATCATCACCACGGTGCACGACGAGGCACCGATCGGCTTTGCGTGCCAGTCATTCGCGGCGTTGTCGCTGGATCCGCCGCTGGTGCTGTTCTGCCCGACGAAGGTGTCGCGGTCCTGGAAGGCGATCGAGGCGTCCGGGCGGTTCTGCGTCAACGTGCTGACCGAAAAGCAGAAGGACGTCTCCGCCCGGTTCGGGTCGAAAGAACCGGACAAGTTCGCCGGCATCGACTGGCACCCTTCCGAACTCGGTTCGCCGGTCATCGACGGCTCGCTGGCCTACATCGACTGCACGGTCGCGTCGGTGCACGACGGCGGCGATCACTTCGTGGTGTTCGGCGCGGTCCAATCGCTTTCGGAAGCCCCCAAGATCAAGCCGCGGCCGCTGCTGTTCTACCGCGGCGACTACACGGGGATCGAACCGGACAAGACCACGCCGGCCCAGTGGCGCGACGACCTGGAAGCGTTCCTGACCACCACCACCCAGGACACCTGGCTCTAACGCGCTTTACGGCCGCGCCGCGATGTTTGGCGGCGCGCTTCGGAAGTGCGTTCGATATGCATTCACCCATTCGCCGCCAATCGGCCGTTCGGGAGCGGACAATAGGGAGTGATTCCCGGTGGCCCGCTGAGGGGGCGGGCCACCGGGTGGGGCGCGTCTCTACGAAGTGCCCGTATTAGACATATATCAAACAAGCGGAGGCCCGTGACGCAGTTTGGCCATTTTCGGGCCGAGGTCTTGCGCACTGAGGCCTAGCCAGGATCGCTGGGCTTATTGCCGGTGGGCGGACTCGGTGTCGGTCGCCGGCGTAGCCGCCTCGCTCGTCGACTCATCACGAGTCGACTCATCACGACCGTTTGCGGGCCCGGACGCAGCTTCCTGAGCTTCCGCCTTGACTTTCGGGTCGATGCGGTCGGCACGTTGCTGCTGCTCCTGCAGTTCCTCCCGCGAGGTCGCCACCTGGCTCTGATGCGCGGCCGCTCGTTCCTGCAGTCTGGCGGCTTCGGCGGCCTTGACCTCGGCCTCGGCCTGCGCAGCACGCGCCTTCGCCGCTGTTTCATCGGCTAGCGCTTGACGCCGATCGACCTCGGCCGCCTCAGACCGGGCGTGTTCGCGAATCTCTTCGGCCTGCCGTTGCCGGCGTCGCCGCTTTGCTCTGGTCGCCATGACGACAAGGGCGACGATGACGAGGATTGCCACCACGGCGGCGATCACGATCCAGACGATATTGCTGGTGCTCATAATGGGGCTCCGTTGCTCGGGTGTGTTGGTGCTGCCCGTCTACCCGGATCCCCGTACTTGACGCATGCCAAACAGCCAATGCCGGCGCGGGCGCCGCTACATGAAGTCCAGCGCCTCGACCGTCGCGATCGGACCCTCGTGGGTCGGCCGGTTTGCCCCGCCGATGCAGTACACCGTGTTGCCGACCGTGGCTACCACCTCGGCGTGCCGCGACGTCGGCATGGGCGCCAGCGTGCTCCACTTCGCGTTGGCGATGTCATACATCTCGACCGTGTTCAGCACCATCGTCGGTTCTTCGCCGCCGACGGCCACGATGCGGCCATCGATGTACGTGGCGCCGTAACTTCCCCGCGGCGTTGGCATGCCCACCAGCTTGGTCCAGGTCCCCGCCGCGGGGTCGAACCGTTCGAGTGCGGCGGAGTTCTTGTCGGCCGAGAGGAACCGGCCGCCGACCGTGTACACGTACGTGCCGTCGGAGACCGCCGCCAGGTGTTCGCGCGGCGTCGGCATGTCGGCGGCGTCGTTCCACGAAGTGCCGTCGAAGACCTCGGTCTGCGGGACGAGCTGCTTGGCGTTCTGCCCGCCGACCGCCACGAGTTTGTCACCCACCACAGCCGCGGCCGGCGCCGCCCGGGCATGAGTGAGGCTCGGCAGCTCCACCCAGTTGCCGCCGCGCAGCGCGAACACCTTGTTGGACGCGTTCGCGAGGTTGTCGCTCGCACCGCCGAGCACTACCACCTCACCGCGATAGGTTGCCGCCGCCGCGTGGTGCAGCGGGATGGGCAACGGAGGGCCGGTTTCCCAGGCGCCGCTGTGCGGGTCGTAGCTCTCGACGGTCTGCAGCGCAACTCCGTTCTGCAGGCCGCCGATGATCCAGATCTTGTTGTTGAGGACGGCCCACGCCATCATCAATCGGGCCGTCGGCGCGTCCGGCAGGGAGCGCCACTGCGAGGCCGGCTGGATCTTGCGGGCCGGCAGCTTCAGCACCTCCGCCGCGGCGGTCACCTGGCCGTCCCCGACACCGGTCGACCCGCCGATCGCGTAGACGGATTTCTCCACCGCCGCGACGGCCACGCCGTGGCGCGGGGTCGTCATGTCCGGCAGCCCGGTCCACGTTTTGGTCATCAGATCGAACACCGAAACGGTTTTGAGGACTTGCCCCGACGACACGCCCCCGACCGCCACCAGGCGTCCGTCCGTGATGGCCACGCCGAGGTCACTGCGCGCCTGGGGAAGCGCGGGCAACGACGTCCAGGCTTTCGCGGCCGGGTCATACGCCTCGAGCGTCGGCAGGTCCGAGCTGCCGTTGGTGCCGCCGACGGTGTAGACGAGCTTTCCATCCGAGGCCGCGGCCAGCATCTGCCGCGGAGTCGGTATGGGCGCGCCCAGGCTCCAGGAGTTGCCGTCGAAGACCTCGGTCGTGTTCAGTAGCGCGCCGCCCGCGTCGACACCGCCGGTGACAACCAGGCGATCACCGACGACGGCGGCTGCCGCCGCGGCTCGTGGCTGCAACAGGTGCGGCATCTCTACCCAGCGACTGTTGATCACCCGCCAAACCTGGTCCGACGCAACGCTTTTGCCCCCGACCGACTTGAGGCCGCCGAGCACGACGGGGTTGCCCTGCCAGTTGACCGCGGTCGCGCGCTGGACCGCAACCGGTAGATCGTCGCCGCCCTTCCAGCTATCGATGACGGGGTCGTACCCTTCCTGCATGGCGCTGAGGGCGCCGTCGCTTCGAATCCCGCCGAAGATCCAGATGGTGCCGTCGACCTGCGTGGTGGCCCCGGCGTCGCGGGCAACGCGCGCATTCGTGATCGGTTTCCACGCGACCGGTGCCTCCGTGCTCGGTTGGCTCGCGGCGGTCTTGTGGCCGTTGTCGCTCGGAATCGCGAAGACCGCGAGGACGATCACCAGCAGCACGACGGCGGCGGCCGCGCCGGCGACCAGCGCAATGCGACTCCGCTTCTTTCCCGGCTCGCCGAACCAAGCGGCGGCCCGCGCCTGCAGCGGTGGTTTCCCGCCCGGCGGGACGGCACCCGGCGGCTGCGGCTGCGCCGGGATCCTCGGCGGGGTCATTGCGTTGCCGTTTCCCGACGGCGGGGGCGGCGGAGTCGGAACCGGTCCCGGCGGCTCGGCGATGTGCCCGCCGCGCAATCTGGTCGCCGCGGCGGAGTACTCGTCGGACCCGGACGCCGCCAGCGGTGCGGTCGCGGGGGCGGACTCGCTCGGCGGCGGCGGTTTGGGAACGGACGACGTCGTGCGATCCCGCGGCTGCCCCGTTGCAGTGTGTCCGCGGGGGGAAGCGGAGGGCGTTGCGGTGAGGCCCGCAGTCACGTTCACCGTTTGCCCCGGCTCGACGCCGACGCTGGTGATCGCCATCGAATCGGGTTTCAGGCCATTCTGGCGCTGCGCCGATTGCAACTCGCGGCCGAACTGCGCCGCGGACGTGGGCCGCTCGGCCGGATCGATGGCCATCGCATGCTCGATCGCCGCGCACACCGCGTCCGGGATCCCGTCCGGACGCATGTCCGGGACCCGTGTCGTGCTGATCCGCAGATACTGCGCGATGAGGTCCTCGCCGCTGCGGCGTTCGTGTGCGGCGCTGCCGGCAATGAGCGCATAAATCGTGGCGCCGAGGGAGTAAAGGTCGGAACTCACCGTTGCCGGATTACCGGTCATGACCTCGGGCGCGGTGTAGTCGATTGTGCCGGAGAAGAACCCGGTCGCGGTTTCATACCCGCCTTCGATGTGGGCGATCCCGAAATCGCTGAGCTGGGGCTCGCCGTAGTCGTTGATAAGCACGTTCGCGGGCTTGATATCGCGGTGCAAAGTGCCGCTCTTGTGCGCGGTTTCCAGTGCCCCGCACAACTTCACCCCGATCCGCAATGCCTCGGGCCAAGAGATTGGCCCCTCGCGGCGCAACCTGACGGCCAGCGAATCCGCTGCGTGGTAGGGCATCACGATGTACGGCTTGCCGCTCTCGGTCACGCCGACGCGCAAGATGTTGACGATATTCGGGTGCCCCGAGAGGCCGCCCATCGCATAGCCCTCGCGCAGAAAGCGCTCCCTGCTGTCTTCGTCGAAATGCGATGGCAGCACCTTGACCGCGACATTTCGCCCGAGCGCCGTCTCGTAGCAGCAATAGATCACGCCGGCGCCACCCCGGGCGACTTGGCGGGCATCTTCGAATCCGGCGGAAGCCAACTCCGCAGCGAGCCCGCTCGGGGCCGGCGTCGGACCGTCGGTGGCAGGTCCTTCAGCCATTTTTGGGCGCCAATCTGTGCAATGAATGAATTAGCGAGGTCAAGAGTATCGCTCGCGATCTCCCGCGGAGAAGATTCGGCGAGGATAGTTTCCGCGGGACATATTCTGACGCCCGCCTGGGCCAGAATGGCGTCATGACGCTCGATCTGAACGGATACTTCGATCGCATCGACTACCGCGGCGCCGCCGAGCCGAACCTCGAGGTATTACAGGATCTGGTGACCGCCCACACTCGAACCATTCCGTTCGAGAACCTCGATCCGCTGCTGGGGGTGCCGGTCGACGACCTGGGCCCGGAATCCCTCGCCGACAAGCTGGTTCACCGGCGCCGGGGCGGCTACTGCTACGAGCAGAACGGCCTGATGGGCCATGCGCTCGCCGAAATCGGCTTTCGGGTGCGCCGATTCGCCGGGCGGGTGGTCTGGATGGTCCCGCCCGACGCGCCGGTCGGGGCGCAGACTCATACGGTGTTGGCGGTGACGTTTCCCGGTTCCGCGGGCCCATATCTCGTCGACGTGGGTTTCGGCGGCCAGACGCCGCCTTCGCCCATCCGGCTGGAAACGGGCAGCGTCCAGCAGACGACGCTGGAACCGTACCGATTGCGGGACCGCCGCGACGGCCTGGTGCTAGAGGCCCAGATCCGCGGCGAGTGGCAGTCGCTGTACGAGTTCACCGCGCGAAGCCGGCCGGACATCGACCTGCGGGTGGGTAGCTGGTGGGTGTCGACCCACCCGTCCTCGCACTTCGTGACGAGCCTGACGGTCGCACGGTTGACCGACGGCGCCCGAATGAACCTGGCGGGGCGCAACCTGACCGTTCACCGCGCCGACGGCAGCGAGAAGACCCGCCTCGAGGACGCCGCCGCGGTTGTCGACGCGCTGCGCGACCGGTTCGGCATCAATGTCGATGACGTCGCCGAGCGCGGTGCCCTCGAGGCGCGCATCGACAAGGTCCTCGACGCCTAGCGGCGGACCAGCCAGGGCCCGATCCGCCGCAGCGCCTCTTCGATGTCGGTGGTCGGCCCGGCGAAGGACAGCCGGACGAACGCATTGCCCCGCGCGGGGTCGAAGTCGATGCCCGGTGCGATGGCAACGCCGGTGTCGGACAGCAGCTTTGCGCAGAACCCCAGCGAATCGTCGGTGAAGTCGGAGACGTCGGCGTACACGTAGAACGCGCCGTCGGTCGGCGCCAGCCGGTCGATCCCGATCCGGCGCAGCCCGTCGAGCAGCAGCGAGCGGTTGACCGCGTAGTGACGCAGATGTCCGTCGGCCTCGGCAATCGCCTCCGGGGTGAACGCCGCCACCGCGGCGAACTGTGACAGCACGGGCGGGCAGATGGTGAAGTTGCCGGTCAGGCAGTCCACCGCGCGGCGCAGCTCCGGCGGCACCAGCAGCCAGCCGAGCCGCCAGCCCGTCATCGCGTAATACTTGGAAAAGCTGTTGACTACCACCGCGTTTCGCGACGTCTGCCAGGCGCAGCTGGTTTGCGGGGCGCCTTGGTAGACCAGGCCGTGGTAGACCTCGTCGCTGATCAGCCGCACCCCCGAGGCCTCACACCAGGACGCGATCGCCGCCAACTCGGCCGGCGGTATGACCGTCCCGGTGGGGTTGGCCGGGCTGGCGACGACGACGCCGGCCACCGGCGGGTCCAGTTCGGCCAGCATCCCCGCGGTCGGTTGGAACCGGGTCTCCGGTCCGCACGGGATCTCCACCACCTCGCATCCCAGCGCCGACAAGATGTTTCGATAGCACGGGTAGCCGGGACTCGCCAGCGCCACCCGATCGCCCACGTCGAAGCACGCGAGAAAAGCGAGCAGGAACCCGCCCGAGGAACCCGTGGTGATCACCACGGCGTCGGACTCGACGTAGATTCCGTGCTGGCGTTGGTAATCCGCCGCGATCGCGTCGCGCAGTTCCGGGATGCCCAGCGCCACGGTGTAACCCAACTCGTTGAGATGCAGGGCACTGGCCGCGGTGGCCCTTACCGGCTCGGGGGCGCCGACACTCGGTTGCCCTGCCGACAGGTTCACCAGATCGCCGTGGCTGCGCTGGCGCTCCGCGGCCGCCAGCCAGACATCCATCACATAGAACGGCGGGATGCCGGCACGCAGCGCGACGGAGGCGTTCACGGCGTTTTGAGCACCTCGGATTCCAGTCGGCTCAGCAGTTCTCGCGGCGCGCCCAGCAGCTGGGCACTGCCGTGTGCGCGCTTGAAATACAGGTGCATGTCATGTTCCCAGGTGATCGCGATGCCACCGTGAAGTTGAATGCCTTCGGCGGCCGCCCTGTTCAGCGCCTCGCTTGCGGTGAGGCGCGCGGTGGCGGCGTTGGTGGGTGTGGGATCGACGCACGCGTCGGCGACGACGGCCCGCGCCGCCGCGATCGCGACGTACAGATCCGCCATCCGATGCTTGAGCGCCTGGAAGCTGCCGATGGGACGGCCGAATTGCACTCTGCTCTTGGCATATTCGACGGTCAGCTCCAGGCAGCGCTCGGCGGCTCCGATCTGCTCGGCGGCCACCAGGATCGCCGCGGAGTCGGCCAGGCCGGGGTCGGGGCCCAGCGCGGTGGTCTCCTCGGGCCGCACTTGGGCCAGCCGGCGCGTGGGGTCCATCGTCGTCACCGGTTGCGCGCTGAAGCGGGTCCACCTGGCGAGCTGGCCGTCGACCGCGGCGACGACCACGTCGGCGATGTCGCCGTTGACCACATAGTCGGCGTCGAGCACCAGCGCGCCGATCGAGCTACCCTCCGCCAGTCCCGCCAATACGTCGGCGTCCGGCTCTGGCGCCGCCAGCAGCGCCAGCTCGGCCAGCGTGGTGCCCAGCAGCGGGGAGGGCACCAGCGCGCGGCCCAGTTCCTGCAAAACCGTTGCGGCATCGGCCAATTCCCCGCCCGCACCGCCCAGCTCCTCGGGCACCACCAGCGCGGCGGCGCCGACCTGCTCGCACAGCAGCCGCCACAGCGATTCGTCGTAGCCGCGATCGGACTCCATCGCCGCGCGCACCGCCGCCGGCTCTGCGTGTTTGGTGACCAGGGCCGCGACGGTCTCGCGCAGCATCTCCCGTTCTTCGCTCATAACGCCTCCAGCACCCTGCGCCGATGCGCCTCGGGATCACCCCACGCCGAGCGTAATGCCTGCACCCGCAGCAGCCACAGCGACAGGTCGTGCTCCTGGGTGAAGCCGATCGCGCCGTGCGTCTGCAACGACGCCCGCGCCGCCAACAGCCCGGCCTCGGATGCCGCCGCCTTGGCGGCGCTCACGTCGCGTGGCTCCAGCGTCAGCGCCGCGCCGTACACCAAGGGACGGGCCAACTCGATCGCGATATGCACATCGGCCAGCTTGTGCTTGATGGCCTGATAAGAACCGATCACCCGGCCGAACTGCGTGCGCTGCTTCGCGTAATCGACCGCGTCGGTCAGCAGCGCCTCCGCGGCGCCCACCAGCTGTGCCGCGGTGGCCAGCGTCCCGAACCGGCAGGCGCGCTCGACGTCCGCCTGCCAGGGGTCACCGGTCGCCGTCACGTCGTAGAGGCGGCGGCTTGGATCGACGGATTGGTGGCACTCGCCCGTCGCGGCTTCACTGACGCCGGCGTCGGTGGCCAGCAGCACCAGCCCGGCCGCCTCGGCGTCGACCGCGCGCGGCGCGTCGGGCGGCAGTGCGACGCTGGCGATCAGCTCACCGGACGCCAGCCCGGCGCTGCGATCATCCCCGGCAAGCAAAACCGGTGCAACGGCGATGGATTCGGCCACCGGACCCGGAACGCACCAGCGACCGAGGCGTTCCAACGCGACGACCAGGTCCACCGGGTCCGCGTCCAGGCCGTCGTATTTCTCGGACACGGCCAGGGCGGTGACGCCGAGGTTGGCCAGTTGCTCCCACACCTTGCGGCCGGGCGCGACGTCGCCGACCCCCCAGGCGCGCACCGCCCCGGGCAGGTCTGCCGCGCTCAGCGCCGCGTCGATGCTGGCCGCGAAGTCGCGCTGCTGTTCGTCGAGCGCAAATTTCACTTCTTGCCTCCCGACTTTTCCCGCGGCAGGCCCAGCAGCCGCTCGGAGATGATGTTGCGCTGAATCTCGTTGGTACCGGCATAGATCGGGCCGCCCAGCGCGAACAGCAGGCCGTCGGTCCACGGGCCGGCGAGCTCGCCGTCGGCGCCCCGCAGGTCGATTGCGGTCTGATGGATAGCCACGTCGAGATCGGACCAGAACACCTTGGTCACCGACGATTCGGCGCCCAGTTCGCCGCCGGCGGCCAGCCTGGTCACCGTGCCGAAGGTCTGCAGCCGGTAGGCCTGCGCCTTGATCCAGGCGTCGGCAACCCGGTCGGCGAGCTCGGCGGGGGAGCCGGTGTCCTTCCACAGCCGCACCAGCCGCTCGGCGGCCGCCAGGAAGCGGGCCGGGCTGCGCAGCGACATGCCGCGCTCGTTGCTCGACGTGCTCATCGCCGCCCGCCAGCCGTCGTTCGGGGTGCCGATGACGTCCTCGTCGGGCACGAAGACGTCGTCGAGGAAGATCTCACCGAAGCCGGTGTCGCCGCCCAGCTGGACGATGGGCCGCACCGTGATGCCCTTGGCTTTCAGGTCGAACATGAAGTACGTCAGCCCGTGGTGTCGCTCCGCCGAGGGGTCGGACCGGAACAACCCGAAACCCATCTCGGCGAACGGTGCCCGCGAGCTCCAGATCTTCTGCCCGTTGAGCAGCCAGCCACCCTCGGTCTTGGTGGCGGTGGACCGCAGCGACGCCAGGTCGCTGCCGGATTCGGGTTCCGACCAGGCTTGGGCCCAGATCTGTTCGCCGCTGGCCATTTTCGGCAGTATCCGGTCGAGTTGCTCCTCGGTGCCGTGCGCGAACAGCGTCGGGGCCAGCATCGAGGTGCCGTTGGCGCTGGCGCGCCCCGGCGCCCCGGCGTGGAAGTACTCCTCTTCGAACACCACCCAGTGCAGCAGCGGCGCGTCGCGGCCGCCGTATTTCTTCGGCCAGGTGATCACCGACAGGCCCGCATCGAAGAGTACCTTGTCCCAATGCCGGTGTTGCGCAAAGCCTTCCGCGTTGTCGTAGGACTTCGTCGGGATCGCCTCGGCGTTGGCGGTGAGGAAGTCCCGCACCTCGGCCTGGAAGGCCAATGTCTCGTCGTCTAGTTCAAGATCCAATTCAGGCCAGCTCTCGAAGTTGTGGTTTGACCACCTTGCCGCCCGCATTGCGCGGCAATGCGTCGACGAACCGCACCGACCGCGGTGCCTTGAAGTTCGCCAAATGCTCACGGGTATAAGCGATTACCGATTTCTCATCGAGGTTCGAGCCGGGCCGGGTCACCAGGAACGCCCGGCCCACCTCGCCCAGGCGCTCGTCGGGAACCCCGATCACGGCGGCGTCGGTCACGCCGTCGAGCCGGGCAAGCACCTGCTCGACCTCGGCGGGATAGACGTTGAAGCCGCCACAAATGTACATGTCCTTGAGCCGGTCGGTGATGCGCAGGTTTCCGGCCTTGTCGACGGCGCCGATGTCACCGGTGTGCAGCCAGCCGTCGGCGTCGATGGCCGCGGCGGTGGCCTGTGGGTCGTCGAGATAGCCCAGCATCACGTTGGGCCCGCGCAGCAGCACCTCTCCCGATTCGCCGGGTTCCGTTGCGTCGATGCGCAATTCGAAGTCCGCGAACGGGCGGCCGCAAGTGGTGGCGACGGTCACCGCGTCGTCGTCGGCTCGGCACATGGTGCCCATGCCGTTGGCCTCGGTCAGGCCGTAGGCGGTCAGCACGATGTCGATGTCCAGCTCGGACTGCATGCGTTCGACCAACACCACGGGCACGGTGGCCGCGCCGGTCACCGCGAACCGCAGCGAGCTCAGGTCGTAGTCGTTGCGCGCCGGGTGGTCCAGCAGGGTCTGGTAGATCGTCGGCGGCCCGGGCAACACGGTGATGCGGTGTTGCTCGATGGCCTGCAGCGTGCGCAGCGGATCGAAGGTCAGGTGCGGGATCAGCGTCGCGCCGGTCTGCAGGCAGGCCAGAATGCCGGCCTTGTATCCGAAGTTGTGAAAGAACGGATTGATGCACAGATAGCGGTCGTCGCTGGTGATCTTGCCGTTGGCGGCCCACGAGGCCGACGCCGAGAGCGATTGCCGGTGCGCGCACAGCACGCCTTTGCTGCGGCCGGTGGTGCCGGAGGTGAACAGGATGTCGCTGACGTCATCGGGGGACACGGCCGCGGCGCGGTCGGCGACCGCGCCGGTGTCGGTGCCGCCGGCGATGAAGTCCTCCCACGTGCCGTCCTCGGCCTCGATCGGTATCCGCACGATGTGCCGCAGCGCGGACAGGGCCGCGCGGTCGAGGTCGGCGAGTCGATCGTTGCCCAGAAATCGGCCCATCCCGAACAGCACCGGCGCCTCGGTGCGGGCCAGGATGTCGGCGGCCTCCGAGGCGGTGTAGCGCGTGTTGAGCGGCACCATCGCGGCTCCGGCGTGGTGAATCGCCAGGCAGGCGACCACCCAGTGCCAGGTGTTCGGCGACCAGATGGCCACCCGGTCGCGCGGTTGGACGCCGAGGGCGAGCAGCGCGGCCGTCGCGCGGTGCACCTCGTCGCGCAGCTCGGCCGCGGTGAACGAGCGGTCGTCGGTGATCAGCGCGGCGTGGTCGGGGAGCTGATCGGCGAAACGGTCCAGCGCCGCGGGCACGGTGCGCGGATCGTCAGTCATCGATGCTCCTAACAAAGCAAGTGCTTGGTAGGTTAGCCTACAGGGCATGCAGGACGTCGAGGAGTTCCGGGCGGAGGTCCGCGGTTGGCTCGCCGACAATCTGGTCGGCGAATTCGCAGCGCTCAAGGGTCTCGGTGGACCGGGCCGCGAGCACGAGGCGTTCGAGGAGCGCCGGGCCTGGAATCAGCATCTGGCCGCCGCGGGGCTGACCTGTCTGGGGTGGCCCGTCGAGCACGGCGGCCGCGGGCTTTCGACCGCGCACCGGGTGGCCTTCTACGAGGAGTACGCCCGCGCCGACGCCCCGGACAAGGTCAACCACTTCGGCGAGGAGCTGCTCGGCCCGACGCTGATCGCGTTCGGAACACCCGAACAGCAGGAGCGCTTCCTGCCGCGGATCCTCGACGTCACCGAGCTGTGGTGCCAGGGATATTCGGAGCCCGGCGCCGGCAGCGACCTAGCCAACGTCTCGACCACCGCCGAGCTCGACGGCGACCAGTGGGTGATCAACGGCCAGAAGGTATGGACGTCGCTGGCGCACCTGTCGCAGTGGTGCTTTGTGGTGGCGCGCACCGAGAAGGGCTCCAAGCGGCACGCCGGGCTGTCGTATCTGCTCGTGCCGCTGGACCAACCGGGCGTGCAGATCCGGCCTATCGTCCAGATCACCGGCACCGCGGAGTTCAACGAGGTGTTCTTCGACGACGCCCGCACCGACGCGTCGATGGTGGTCGGCCAGCCGGGCGACGGCTGGCGGGTCGCCATGGGAACGCTGACGTTCGAGCGCGGGGTCTCGACGCTGGGGCAGCAAATCCGTTATGCCCGTGAGCTTTCCAACCTCGCCGAACTCGCACAACGCAACGGCGCCGCCGACGATCCGTTCATCCGGGAGCGGCTGACGCGAGCGTGGACGGGGCTGCGGGCGATGCGTTCGTACGCGCTGGCCACCATGGACGTCGAGCAGCCCGGCCAGGACAATGTGTCGAAGCTGTTGTGGGCCAACTGGCATCGCGACCTGGGCGAGCTGGCGATGGACGTCATCGGCAAGCCCGGTCTGACGCTCTCCGATGGCGAGTTCGACGAGTGGCAGCGGCTGTATCTGTTCACCCGCGCCGACACCATCTACGGCGGATCCAACGAGATCCAGCGCAACATCATCGCCGAGCGCGTGCTCGGCCTACCGCGAGAGGTTAAGGGATGAGTCTGGCCGAAGCGCCGAAAGAGGTTGCCGGACACGGGCTTCTGGCCGGCAAGGTGGTCATCGTGACGGCCGCCGCGGGTACCGGCATTGGATCGGCGACCGCACGGCGGGCGCTGGCCGAGGGGGCCGACGTGGTGATCTCCGACCATCACGAACGACGGCTGGGCGAGACCGCCGACGAGCTGTCGGCGCTGGGGCAGGGCCGCGTCGAGAAGGTGGTGTGCGACGTGACGTCCAGCGTCCAGGTCGACGCGTTGTTCGCATCGGCCCATGCCCGGATGGGCCGCATCGACGTGCTGGTCAACAACGCCGGGCTCGGCGGGCAGACACCGGTGGTCGACATGACCGACGAGGAGTGGGATCGCGTCCTGAACGTCACCCTGACGTCGGTGTTTCGGGCCACCCGGGCGGCGCTGCAATACTTCCGCGACGCCCCGCACGGCGGGGTGATCGTCAACAACGCCAGCGTCCTGGGCTGGCGCGCGCAGCACTCGCAGTCGCACTATGCGGCCGCCAAGGCCGGGGTGATGGCGTTAACCCGTTGCAGCGCAATCGAAGCCGTCGAGTACGGGGTTCGGATCAACGCGGTGTCGCCGAGCATCGCCCGGCACAAATTTCTGGACAAGACCACGTCGTCCGACCTGCTCGACCAGCTGTCCGCGGGCGAGGCGTTCGGGCGGGCCGCCGAGCCGTGGGAGGTGGCGGCCACCATCGCGTTTCTGGCCAGCGACTACTCCAGCTATCTCACCGGCGAGGTCATCTCCGTCTCCAGCCAGCATCCGTGACGTGAGCGACGAAGGCCACTAAAGAGCGGCGCAGCTACCTGCAGATATCACGAAGCCACTCCAGGCGCCGTGGGCGGGCGTGGCTGTCGCTGGCGAGGCGCTCAAGTGCGTCTGTGATCGTGAGGTGCCGCAGCCTTCTCGCGCGTTTGACATGGACCCGGCAGAACGTTCCGACCCCCGGTGGCAAGCTCACGCCAGCCGAGTTCGTATACCCGAGTGTCGGCAAGCCGTCGGGACCGCGAGGGAAATCCCACGATGCGGAGTAGTCGGCGAATTTGACCGGCCAGACATCCGGGCCCCAGTAATCGCACAGCGAGTAGCGGAAGAGGACGCAGTGCGGGCCAACTGCCACGTCCCACCTATAGCACGCGGCTACGACGGCGTAGCGGCAGGATCGTGCCGCGCACGCGCCCGCCGCGTCTGGTCAAATCAGGTGGTACCCGGCGACTGGCCAAGCAAGCGCTTGGTTGATACTCTGATCCGGTGGACCGAGTGCCCGGTCAGGCGAACAGCCGGCGAGACGAGCTGCTGGACCTCGCTGCGACCATGTTCGCCGAGCGGGGCCTGCGCGCCACCACCGTGCGCGACATCGCCGACGGCGCCGGCATCCTGTCCGGCAGTCTGTACCACCATTTCTCCTCGAAAGAGGAGATCGTCGACGAGCTGCTGCGCAGCTTCCTGGACTGGCTGTTCGCCCGATACCGCGAGATCGTGGACAGCGAGGCCAACCCGCTCGAGCGGCTGAAGGGCCTGTTCATGGCGTCGTTCGAGGCGATCGAGGATCGTCACGCGCAGGTCGTCATCTATCAGGACGAAGCCAAGCGGTTGCTGTCGCAGCCACGGTTCTCCTACATCGAGGACATGAACCGCCAGCAACGCAAGATGTGGGTCGAGGTGCTCAACCAGGGCATCGACGAGGGCTACTTCCGGCCCGACCTCGACGTCGACCTCGTCTACCGATTCATCCGCGACACCACCTGGGTGTCGGTGCGCTGGTATCAACCCGGCGGGCCGCTCACCGCGCAGCAGGTGGGTCAGCAATATCTCGCCATCGTGCTCGGCGGGATCACTAAAGAAGGAGTCTGAAAGATGCCTCGTGTCGGCGACGATGCAGTGGGGGCACCCCCAGCCGCGCAGCGGCGAGGGGGACGAAGCGATGAGGAGGGGCGACACTATGGCTGAGGCGTACGTCATCGACGCTGTGCGTACCGCGGTCGGCAAGCGCGGCGGATCACTGGCCGGGATACATCCCGTCGACCTGGGCGCGCTGGGGTGGCGCGGACTTCTGGACCGGATCGACGTCGACCCCGCCGCCGTCGACGATGTGATCGCCGGCTGCGTCGACGCCATCGGGGGACAGGCGGGCAACATCGCCCGGCTCTCCTGGCTGGCCGCCGGCTACCCGGAAGAGGTTCCCGGCGTCACGGTGGATCGCCAGTGCGGCTCCAGCCAGCAGGCGATTTCCTTTGGCGCGCAAGCGATCATGTCCGGCACGGCCGACCTCATCGTGGCCGGCGGCGTGCAGAACATGAGCCAGATCCCGATCTCGTCGGCGATGACCGTCGCCGAGCAATTCGGGTTCACCTCACCGACTAACGAATCCAAGCAGTGGCTGCATCGGTATGGCGATCAGGAGATCTCCCAGTTCCGCGGCTCGGAGCTGATCGCCGAGAAGTGGAACCTGTCGCGTGAGGAGATGGAGCGCTACGCGCTGACCAGCCACGAACGCGCGTTCGCGGCGATCCGCGGCGGCCACTTCGACAACGAAATCCTCACCGTGGAAACCGAATCCGGACCGTTCCGCGTCGACGAAGGCCCGCGCGAGTCGTCGATGGAGAAGATGGCCGGCCTGAAGCCGCTCGTCGAGGGGGGACGGCTGACGGCGGCGATGGCCAGTCAGATTTCCGACGGCGCCAGTGCGGTGCTGCTGGCTTCCGAGCAGGCCGTCAAGGACCACGGATTGAAACCCCGGGCCCGCATCCACCACATCAGCGCGCGCGCCGCCGACCCGGTGTTCATGCTAACGGGCCCCATCCCCGCCACCCGCCACGCGCTGGAGAAGACTGGGCTGTCCATCAGCGACATCGATACCGTCGAGATCAACGAGGCGTTCGCACCCGTTGTGATGGCCTGGCTCAAGGAGATCAAGGCCGACCCGGAGAAGGTCAACCCCAACGGCGGCGCGATCGCGCTCGGTCATCCGCTGGGCGCCACCGGGGCCAAGCTGTTCGCCACCATGCTCAACGAGCTGGAGCGCATCGGCGGCCGCTATGGGTTGCAGACGATGTGCGAGGGCGGCGGCACGGCCAACGTCACCATCATCGAGCGGCTATAACGGCGAGGCTTCCTCCGCCTTTCCGGCGAGCGTGAATCACACGACGCTTCTACGGCGTGTCTCGTCGTGGATTTCACGCTCGGGGGTTGTCGGTGCGGGTGGGCACCATCGCCGGCATGACGGAGCTGTTTCTCGGTAGTGAGGTCCTAGCGGCCAAGGCAATGCCGGAGCGTGTGATGCGCTCGCTGTACGAGCCGGTGTACCCGGGCGTCTACGTTCCCAGCGGCATCGGGCTGACGGCGCGCCGACGTGCCGAGGCGGCCTGGCTTTGGTCTCGGCGCAGAGCGGTCATCGCCGGCAACTCTGCGGCAGCGCTCCTCGGCGCCAAGTGGGTGAGCTCGTCGCTGGATGCTGAGCTGATATACGGCAACCGCCACGCACCGGCCGGCATCACCGTGCACAGCGAGACGTTCCTTCCCTGCGAGGTAGTCAAAGTCAACGACATGCTGGTAACCACCCCGGCGCGTACGGCCTTTGATATCGGGCGGTGGACCTCCTCACGACTCCAGGCGCTCCAGCGGCTTGATGCCTTGGCGAATGCGACCGACGTCAAGTGCTCCGATGTGAAGGCAGTTATCCGCGAGCACGCCGGTGCGCGCGGTCTGCTTCGGCTCCGAGCGGCCTTGCCACTCGTGGACGGAGGCGCGGAATCCCCGCAGGAGACACGAGCAAGGTTGGCTCTGATCGACGCGGGACTACCGAAACCCCGAACGCAGATACGGGTGTTCGACGAATACGGCGACTTCGTCGCCCGCATCGATATGGGCTACCAGGACCTGCGTGTCGGCATCGAATACGACGGACCCCAACACTGGACAGACCCTTACCAACGCGACCGCGACATCGACCGGTACACCGGATTGCTTGACCTCGGCTGGACGATCATCAGGGTCAGCAGCGACCTGCTGCGTTACCGGCAGGGCACGTTCGTTGCCCGTGTCGCTGCCGCAATGCGAGCGGCGGGATGGCATCCGTGACGGCGAGTGTGAACCATCCGACGCGCGGTCGGCGTGTCGCGTCGCGAGATTCACGCTCGATGCGGGAGTTAGCCTTCGATCAGGCCAGACGCCGCCTGGAGGTGTTCGATCGCGTCGCGCACGATCGATTCGATCAGCTCGGCGCACGACGGCAGGTCGTCGAGGATGCCGGCCACCTGTCCCGACGCCAGCACGCCGGCGTCGGTGTTGCCCTCGACGAGGCCGGCCTTCAGCAGCATCGGCGTATTGGCCGCCATCACCACCTGCGACCAGGTCAGCTCCTTGCCGTGTCGCATCGCCAGTCCGTCGCTGATCATCGACCGCCAAGTCATCTGCGACATCTTCTTGAACTTGGCGGCATTGCGCAGCGCCGCGGTGAAACCCCTTGCCCGCGAGCCGCTTTCCAGCTTATCGACCAGCCCGGTGCGCAGTACCCGGTGCGGCATGCCGTCGACGCGGGTGGTGACCACCGTGCCGTCCAGCGCCGCCTCCAGGTACCGCCGCTTGACCGCGTCGGGCACGGTGGAATCCGAGGTGAGCAAGAACCGTGTGCCCATCGCGACCCCGGCGGCGCCGTAGGACAGCGCCGCGGCGAGGCCACGCCCGTCGAAGAATCCGCCCGCCGCGATCACGGGGATGTCGGTGCCCTTGACCGCGTCCAGCACGGACGGCAGCAGCAGCGTCGTCGCTACGGGCCCGGTGTGCCCGCCGCCTTCGCCGCCCTGGACGATCATCGCGTCGGCGCCCCAGCCCGCGACCTTGCGCGCGTGCTTGGCCGCACCGATCGAGGGGATGACCACCGCCCCGGCATCTTTCAGCCGCGCTATCAACTCTGGTTTGGGTGCCAGCGCAAACGACGCGACCTTCACGCCCTCGCGGATCATCAGCTCGACCCGGTCGCCGGCGTCGGCCGCGTCGGCGCGAATGTTCACGCCGAACGGCTTGTCGGTGGCCGCCTTGACCTTGCCGATCGCGGTCGCCAGCTCGTCCAGGGTCATGGTCGCCGACGCCAGGATGCCGAGCCCGCCCGCGTTGGCCGTGGCGGACACCAGCCTGGCACCGGCCACCCAGCCCATTCCGGTCTGCACCACCGGATGCTCGACGCCGACCAGTTCGGTCAGCGGCGTGCGTAATCTCATGAACGTATCTCTCTGTCGCGCAGCGACTTCGGGTCGATGACCGAGCGGATCAGGCTCAGCTCGTCGTCGGTCGGCAGCCTCGTCTCCTCAGCGCCGTCAAGGCCGTGCACCTCGAACGACGTGTTCTCGCGGACCTCATCGGGCGACACACCGGGGTGCAGGGACACCGCACGCATGGTCTTGTCCGGGCCGCCGAAGTCGAACACCCCGAGGTTGGACACGACCCGGTACGGGTTGGCGAACCGGAACGCCGGGTTTGCCTCGTCGATCTTGTCCCAGCCGATGCCGCAGACGACGTCGACCGCTTCGCAGAACACCCGCTTCGAGTGGTTGCCGACCCAGTAGCTGGTCGCATGGTTGATCGCGTTGCCGGGTGCGCCCCGGAGGCCGAACATCTGCCGGGTCGGATGCTGCAGCGGCCCGAACGCCGAGATGTTCTGATTTCCAAAGCGATCGACCTGATTGGCGCCCATGATCACATGCCGCCGGCCCCAGGCCAGCGTCTCGAACACCCGGCCGAATGGCATCCAGCCTTCGACCGCTCCGGCCTTGCCCAAGGCCGGGGTGTCGGCCAGGAGCTGGGCTTCGCCATCGGTGAGCAGGATGTCGGGTGAGAACGTCAGCCGGGCCAGCCGCGCGCCGACGGAGGCCATGTTCGTCATCGGGCTGACCATGATTTCGCCTGCGTCCCTGAACAACTCGGCGCAGGCTACGGCGCAGATTTCAGCTCGGGTACTGCTCACTTGGAAGCCTCCTCCGCGAACGCGCGCACGGCCGCCTGGTATTCGTCTTCGCCACCCGAGAGGTAGGTATGGACAAATCGCTGCCAGCCGTCTTCGGTCGAGGCGGCCTCGGCGTAGTGCCGCTGGAACTTCTCGTCCCGGCCGTAATCCGGTGCGGCGGTGGTGAAGTGGGCCCCGCCAGGCGCCTCTACCACCGCGTCGACCATCATCCGGTTCACCAGTAGCGCCTGCGGTGGCACCGCCTTGATCAGCTCCTCGGTCGGCACGACACGTTCCACCGACAGGTAGCGCTTCTCGGCGGCCATCAGGAAGAGATCGTCGAAGTAGGGATCGATGCCGGTGTAGGCCGCATTGCCTTGACTATCACCGAGATTGAGGTGCACGAACGCGGCATGCAATCGCAATGCGGGCATGGCGATCAGCGTCTCGTATCCGCCGCCCGGGGCGGGGTAGGGGCTGGTTACGGTCCGCAATTCGCCTTCCCAGAAGTCGGGCACCGAGCTGCCCAGCCCCGCGCGGATCGGCAGGAACGGCAGCCGCTGCGCCGCCGCCTGCAGCCCGCAACGCAGCATGCCCTCGTCCATTTCCCGTGCTTCGATCGCGCCGCCGGTGCGTGCCTTGGCGAACCAGGGATCGTAGAAGGGCGGCGAATCCAGCGACACGAACCCGTAGTAGACGCGCTTCACCTTGCCCGCCGAGCACAGCAGCCCAAGGTCGGGACCGCCGTAGGTGACCACCGTCAAGTCCGTGACGTCGGTGCGCAGCATGGCGCGCACGAAGGCCATGGGCTTGCGCCGCGACCCCCAGCCCCCGATGCCGATCGTCATGCCGCTGCGCAGTTGCGCGACCGCGTCGTCCAGCGTCGTCCTCTTGTCGCTCACTCCTTCTTGCCCTTCGCTGTCCCGGCGAACGCGTCGCGATGCTCGTCGGACACCCCGGCGAGGTTGAGCTCGAAGGTAAAGCCTTGCTCCATGCGATAACTCGAGTTGACCCGTTGCACGTCGATCAAGTTGAGCGCCTCCTTGGCCGCCCGGATCACCCGGGTGTCCTTCGCGGCGATATCGCGCGCCACCCGCAGCGCGGCCTCGTCCAATTCCTCCCGCGGTACCACCTCGTGCACCGAGCCGAAGTGGTGCAGGGTGGCGGCGTCAACGGTGGCCGCCGTGAAGAACAGGCGCCGCATCAGGTGCTGGGGCACCAGCCTCGAGAGGTGGGTGGCCGCCCCGAGCGCGCCGCGCTCCACCTCCGGGAGCCCGAAGGTCGCGTCGTCGGAGGCCACGATGACGTCGGAGTTGCCGACGAGCCCGATGCCGCCGCCGACGCAGAACCCGTTTACCGCCGCGATCACCGGCACCGCGCATTCGTAGACGGCGCGAAACGCGGCGAAGCAGCCGCGGTTGGCGTCGATGAGCGCGGTGAATCCCTCGGTGCGCTGCATTTCCTTGATGTCGACGCCGGCGTTGAAGCCGCGACCCTCAGCCCGCAGGATCACCGCGTGCGTTGCGCTATCGGCGCCGGCGGCTGTGATGGCATCGGCGAGTTCGAACCAGCCCTGCGACGGGATGGCGTTGACCGGCGGATAGTCCACGGTGACGGCGACTATGCCCGGTTCCGTGGTGGTGGATGTGATCGTCATTGGCACTTCCTGGTGGGCGGTTACCTAAGCAAGCACTTGCTTGGTACGCTAGCACAGTGACTCACGCCGACGGAGGCCCACCTTCTGGTGAAGCCATCAATTTGGGATTGGCCGGTCGGGTGGTGTTGGTCACCGGCGGCGTGCGCGGCGTAGGCGCCGGTATCAGTTCGGTTTTCGCCGCACAGGGCGCGACCGTGATCACGTGCGCGCGCCGCGCCGTCGAGGGCATGCCCTACGAGTTCCACTCCTGCGACGTCCGCGACGACGAAGCCGTCAAGGCGCTGATCGACTCGATCGTGGAGAAGCACCGCAGGCTCGACGTCGTGGTCAACAACGCCGGCGGTTCGCCGTACGTCCTGACCGCGGAGTCCAGCCCAAAGTTCAACCGCAAGATCATCGAGCTCAATTTGATTGGTGCGCTGCTGGTTTCGCAGTGCGCCAACGACAAGATGCAGGACCAGCCGGGCGGTGGGTCGATCGTCAACATCTGCAGTCTCAGCGGCCGGCGGCCAAGCCCCGGCACGGGAGCGTACGGGGCGGCCAAGGCCGGGCTGGAAAGCCTGACGCAGACGCTGGCGGTGGAGTGGGGACCGAAGGTCCGGGTGAACGCCTGCGTGGTCGGCATGGTGGAGACCGAACAAGCAGACTTGTTCTACGGCGACGCCGAATCGATCGCCGCTATCTCCAAAAATGTGCCACTGGGCCGGATGGCCAAGCCCGAGGACGTCGGTTGGGCCGCAGCCTTTTTGGCGTCCGACGCGGCGTCCTACATCAGCGGCGCCTCGTTGGAGGTACATGGCGGCGGCGAGCCGCCGCACTATCTGGCCACCACAAACGCGAGTTCGATCAAGTAGGGATCCAGTAGAGGAGATAGGGCATATGGGAGTGGTCGACGGCCGTGTCGTCATCGTCACCGGATCGGGCGGCGGTATCGGGCGCGCGCACGCGCTGGCCTTTGCGGCCGAGGGCGCGCGCGTCGTCGTCAACGACATCGGTGTCGGACTGGACGGCTCACCCGCCGGGGGAGGCAGCGCCGCGCAGGGCGTGGTCGACGAGATCACCGCGGCCGGTGGCGAAGCCGTCGCCGACGGATCCAACATCGCCGACTGGGATCAAGCGGCCGGCCTCGTCCGGACCGCGGTCGAAACCTTCGGCGGGCTCGACGTTCTGGTGAACAACGCCGGCATCGTGCGCGACCGGATGATGGCCAACACCAGCGAGGAGGAGTTCGACGCCGTCATCGCCGTGCACCTCAAGGGCCACTTCGCCACGATGCGCCACGCCGCGTCGTATTGGCGCGGGTTGTCCAAGGAGGGCAAACCCGTCGACGCGCGGATCATCAACACCAGTTCGGGTGCCGGCCTGCAGGGCAGCGTCGGCCAGGGCAACTACAGCGCGGCGAAGGCCGGCATCGCGGCGATGACGTTGGTCGGCGCCGCCGAAATGGGGCGCTACGGCGTGACCGTCAACGCCATCGCACCGTCGGCCCGCACGCGCATGACCGAGACCGTCTTCGCCGAGATGATGGCGACGCAGGACCAGGATTTCGACGCCATGGCGCCGGAAAACGTCTCGCCGCTGGTCGTCTGGCTGGGCAGCGCCGAATCCCGCGACGTCACCGGGAAGGTGTTCGAGGTCGAGGGCGGCAAGATCCGCGTCGCCGAGGGCTGGGCGCACGGACCGCAGATCGACAAGGGTGCGCGGTGGGATCCCGCGGAATTGGGTCCCGTCGTCGCCGACCTGCTCGCCAAGGCGCGCCCCCCGGTCCCCGTTTACGGCGCATAGCGCGGTTCGCACACCACCAACGGGATGACCCGGTCGGCCGTCTCGCGGTACTTCCGGTACGGCCGATACATCCGGATCAGGGGAGGCCAGTAACAGTCGCGTTCGGCGTCCGTCGCGTCGCGCGCGATCAGGTCCAGGCGCTCACCGCGAATCTGCACCTGCACCTCGGGGTCTTCTTTCAGGTTGCGGTACCACAACGGGTTCTCGTCGCGCCCACCGAACGACGCCGGCAGGATCACCCGATCACCGTCGCGCAGGTACAGCGTCGCGGTGGTTCGCGGCTCGTTGGACGCGCGCCCGGTCGTCGTCAGCAGCGCCGCCGGAAGCCACAGCAGCTTCGCGCCGATCCTGCCCTCGGTCCGGCGGTATACCCAAATATGGGCACGCGCAAAGCATTTGAGCAGCAGCGCGACCGGCCGGGAATTGCGGATACGGTGTCGGCCCGACAACGCTAGGGATCGCAGATGACGATCGGGATGGTCCGGTCGGTCCAGGACTGGTAATCGTCGTAGGACGGGTACATGTCGACCAATTTGGGCCAGTACTTGGCGCGCTCTTCGTCGGTGGCATCCCGCGCCGTCAGGTCCAGCACCTCTTTTTTGATCTGTACCTGAACCTTGGGGTTGGCCTTCAGGTTGAGGTACCACATCGGGTTTTTCGCGGAGCCGCCCTTGGACGCCGCGACAACAACGCGGTCACCGTCGCGCAGGAAGTACAGCGGGCTCACGCGCGGCTCGCCGGTCTTGCGGCCGGTGGTGGTCAGCAGGGCGACGGGAATCTTCTGGAATGTGCCGCCGAGGCCCTCGCCGCCGTTGCGGCGGTACATGAACGTGTTGAGGCGTGACATCCACTTGATCAGGAAGTCGGTGTAGGGCGTATTCAGAAACCGCGGCGGTGATTTTGGCATGACGTCATCCTAGAGACCCATTAGCGCTTGATGAACGGGCGGAAGCGAACCCTGATGTGGTGTATTTCGGCGTGGCCGCTCGCGCTTTCGGCTGGGATCACGAACGTTTCGTCAACCCGCGCGGCGAGCCGCCTGCGGCCGAACGCCGCCTTGGTCAGCACGTCGTAGGCCGCGTGCACCTCGTCGCCGCTGATTTGGTAATCGGGTGGCGTGGTGTCGGCGATGACCCAATATTGAAGTCCACGATTTAGGCTGCGCCGCAGGTGATTTCCGGAAAACCCGTTCTTCACGCCCTGCTCGATGCGGGTGCACCGGGCGGCGAACGGAACGCTGTCGCCGTCATGGCTGACGAGCGCGTCGATGTACGCCTGCGCCGCCGCGATGCGGTCGGCCTCCGAGACGCCCAACTAGATGCGCTCGATGATGGTGCCGGTGGACAGGGCGCCCCCGGCGCACATCGTGATCAGGGCGGTGCTCTGATCGGTGCGCTCCAGCTCGTGCAGCGCGGTGGTGATCAGCCGGCTGCCGGTGCTGCCCACCGGGTGGCCGAGCGCGATCGCGCCGCCATTCACGTTCACCCTGGCCATGTCGGGTTCGTGGACCCGCGCCCAGGACAGCACCACCGAGGCGAAGGCCTCGTTGATCTCGGTGAGGTCGATGTCGCCGATCTTCATGCCGGCCTTCTCGAGCACCTTCGCCGTCGACTGCACCGGTCCGTCCAGGTGGTAGTAGGGCTCGGCGCCGACGAGCGCCTGGCTGACGATCCGGGCACGTGGCCGCAGCCCGAGCGCCTTGGCCTTGTCCTCGTCCATCCACAACACCGCGGCCGCACCGTCGGAAATCTGCGACGAGGTGCCCGCCGTGTGGATGCCGCCCTCGAGGACCGGCTTGAGCTGGCTCAGGCCCTCGAGGGTGGTGTCGCGCAGGCCCTGGTCGCGGGAGACCATGTGGCGGTCGCTGGTGGGCTGCTTTTGCTCGTCGAGGACCGGTGCCTCGATCGGGGAGATTTCCCGGTCGAAGCGGCCCTCCTCCCAGGCCCGCTTGGCGCGCAGCTGCGACTCGAACCCCCAGGCGTCGATGTCCTCGCGGGTGATGCCGCGGCGCTTGGCGATCCGCTCGGCTGCGGTGAACTGGTCGGGCAGATCGATGTCCCACGACGCGGGCCGCAGGATGGTCCGGTCCGGACCCGCATTGGCGCCCAGGCCGACGCGGCTCATGGCCTCGATTCCGCACGCGATGCCGACGTCGATGGCGCCCGCCGCGATCAGGCCCGCGACGAGGCCGTTGGCCTGCTGGCTGCTGCCGCACTGGCAGTCCACGGTGGTGGCGCCGACGTGCTCCGGCAGGCCGGCGACGAGCCAGCTCACCCGCGTGATGTTGTTGGACTGCTCGCCGTACTGCGTGACGCAGCCGCCGACGACCTGCTCGACGTCGCCGGCGTCGATGCCGGCCTTTTCAACCAGGGCCTTTTGCACCGCGCCCAGCAGCTCGGTGGCGTGCAGTCCTGACAGCCATCCGTTGCGCTTGCCGATCGGGCTGCGGGTGGCTTCAACGATTACCGGGTTACCCATGGGGTCAGGCTAGAACACGTTTCATTACTCTGACAAGCGAGGATGCTTGGGCGCCTTTTGTCTGCGGTGGAGGCATGTTTTACTGGCACCAGAGCATCACTAGGACAGCTAGTGTCCTGGGATCGCAGGTCATCGAGGACTGCAGTGAAGGAGAATTAGCGTGCCCAGCCCCAATCTTCCGCCCGGGTGGGATTTCACCGACCCCGACGTCTACGCCGAGCGGATTCCGGTCGAGGAATTTGCCGAGTTGCGGGCAACTGCGCCCATCTGGTGGAACGAACAAGCGCCCGGTACCGGCGGCGGGTTCCACGACGGCGGCTATTGGGCGATCTCCAAGCTCAACGACGTCAAGGAAGTGTCGCGGCGCAGTGACGTCTTCTCCAGCTTCGAAAACTGCGTGATCCCGCGGTTCCAGAACGACATTCCGCGCGAGAACATCGACATGCAGCGGGCGGTCCTGCTCAACATGGACGCGCCGCACCACACCCGGCTGCGCAAGATCATCTCCCGTGGCTTCACGCCGCGCGCGGTCGGACGCCTCGAGGCCGAACTCAAGGAACGCGCCCAGAAAATCGCCAAGACCGCGGCGGCCGCGGGGTCGGGTGACTTCGTCGAGCAGGTGTCCTGCGAGCTGCCGCTCCAGGCGATCGCCGGCTTGCTCGGCGTGCCTCAGGACGACCGCGACAAGATCTTCCGGTGGTCGAACGAGATGACCGGCAACGATGATCCGGAGTACGCGGACGTCGACCCGCAGATGTCGTCGTTCGAGTTGATTTCGTACGCGATGAAGATGGCCGAGGAAAAGGGACGCAATCCCGGCGACGACATCGTGACTCAACTGATCGAGGCCGACATCGACGGGGAGAAGCTCTCCGACGACGAATTCGGCTTCTTCGTGGTGATGCTCGCGGTGGCCGGCAACGAGACCACCCGCAACTCCATCACCCAGGGGATGATGGCGTTCGCGGAATTCCCCGACCAGTGGGAACTGTACAAGAAGGAGCGCCCGGAGACCGCCGCCGACGAGATCGTGCGGTGGGCCACCCCGGTCACCTGCTTCCAGCGCACCGCGCTCGAGGACTACGAGCTGTCGGGCGTGCAGATCAAAAAAGGCCAGCGGGTGCTCATGTTCTACCGTTCGGCCAACTTCGACGAAGAGGTCTTCGAGGACCCGTTCACCTTCAACATCCTGCGGAATCCCAACCCGCACGTCGGTTTCGGCGGCACCGGCGCGCACTACTGCATCGGCGCCAACCTGGCCAAGATGACCATCAACCTGATCTTCAACGCGGTGGCCGACCACATGCCGGACCTGAAGCCGATCTCGGCGCCCGAGCGACTGCGGTCGGGCTGGCTGAACGGCATCAAGCACTGGCAGGTCGACTACACCGGCAAGTGCCCGGTGAATCACTGATGGACTTCGACCTCAGCGCCGAGCAAAACGCGGTCGCCGATGTCGTCACGTCGGTGCTCGACCGCGAGATCTCGTGGAGCGCTTTGGTTGACGGCGGCGTGACGGCGCTGCCGGTGCCTGAACGGCTGGGCGGCGACGGCGTCGGCCTGCCCGAGGTCGCGACGGTGCTCACCGAAGTCGGTCGCCATGGCGCCGTCACCCCGGCGCTGGCGACGCTGGGCCTTGGTGTGGTGCCGCTACTCGACCTGGCCTCCGACGAACAGCAGGACCGGTTCCTGGCCGGCGTCGCCAAGGGCGGTGTGTTGACCGCGGCACTCAACGAACCCGGCGCCGCTCTGCCCGACCGGCCGGCCACCACCTTCGTGCATGGGCGGTTGTCTGGCACCAAAGTCGCTGTGGCCCATGCCGAACAGGCGGACTGGATCGTCGTGACGTCCGACAGCGCGGTGGTCGTCGTGTCGCCGAAGGCCGACGGGGTGCGGCTGGTTCGCACGCCGACGTCGAACGGTTCGGACGAGTACACGGTCACGTTCGCCGACGTCGCCGTTCCCGACGGCGACATTCTGGCGGGCGCGACCGCGCGGCGGGTGAATCAGCTGGCGTTGGCCGCGATCGGGGCATACGCCGACGGGCTGGTCGCCGGGGCGCTGCGGCTCACCGCCGACTACGTGGCCAACCGGAAGCAATTCGGCAAGCCACTGTCCACCTTCCAGACCGTGGCGGCGCAGCTGTCCGAGGTCTATATCGCCTCGCGCACCATCGATTTGGCGGCCAAGTCGGTGGTCTGGCGACTGTCCGAGGGCCGCGATGCCGACGACGACCTCGACGTGCTCGGGTATTGGATCGCGTCTCAGGCGCCACCGGTGATGCAGACGTGTCATCACCTGCACGGCGGGATGGGGATGGACATTACGTACCCGATGCACCGCTACTACTCGACGATCAAGGACCTGACCCGGCAGGTGGGCGGGCCGTCTCATCGTCTCGACCTGGTGGGAGCGCAATGTTCATCGAACTGACCCCCGAGCAGCGGCAGCTGCAAGCCGAGATACGGCAATACTTTTCGAATCTCATCTCCTCCGACGAGATGAAGGAGATGGAAAAGGACCGCCACGGCGCCGCATACCGCGCGGTGATCCGGCGGATGGGCCAGGACCGCATGCTCGGCGTGGGGTGGCCAAAAGAGTTCGGCGGCCACGGTTTCGGGCCGATCGAACAGCAGATCTTCGTCAACGAGGCACACCGGGCCGACGTGCCGTTGCCGGCGGTGACGCTGCAGACGGTAGGGCCGACACTGCAGGTCTTCGGCAACGAGATGCAGAAGAAGAAGTTCCTGCCCGCGATCCTGGCCGGCGAGGTCCACTTCGCGATCGGCTACACCGAGCCCGAGGCGGGCACCGACCTGGCTTCCCTGCGGACAACTGCCGTCCGCCACGGCGACGAGTACATCGTCAACGGCCAGAAGATCTTCACAACCGGCGCGCACGACGCCGACTACATCTGGCTGGCCTGCCGCACCGACCCGGAAGCCGTTAAGCACAAAGGCATTTCGATCCTCATTGTCGACACGAAGGATCCCGGCTACTCCTGGACGCCGATCATCCTGTCCGACGGCGCCCACCACACCAACGCCACGTACTTCAACGACGTGCGGGTGCCCGCCGACATGCTGGTCGGCGAGGAGAACGGCGGATGGCGGCTGATCACCACCCAGCTCAACAACGAGCGGGTGATGCTCGGCCCGGCGGGCCGGGTCGCCGGGATCTACGACCGCGTGCACGCCTGGGCGTCGAAGCCCGGCGGCGACGGTGTCACGCCGATCGATCACCAGGATGTCAAGCGGGCGCTCGGCGAGATCCATGCGATGTGGCGGATCAACGAGCTGCTCAACTGGCAGGTGGCCGCCGCGGGCGAGGACATCAACGTGGCCGACGCCGCGTCGACGAAAGTCTTTGGTACCGAGCGCATTCAATACATCGGCCGGCTGGCCGAGGAGATCGTCGGCAAGTACGGCGACCCCGCGGACTCCGACACGGCCGACCTGCTCAACTGGCTCGACTCGCAAACAAAGCGCAACCTGGTGATCACCTTCGGCGGAGGCGTCAACGAAGTCATGCGTGAGATGATCGCGGCCGCTGGCCTCAAGGTGCCGAGGGTGCCCAGATGACCGATATCCAGGAAGCCGTCGCGCAGATCAAGGCCGCCGGCAGCAGTAAACCGCGCGCGGCCCGCGATCCGGTGAATCAGCCGACGATCAACAACTGGGTGGAGGCACTGGGCGACCGCAACCCGATCTACACCGACGAGGCCGCGGCCCGGGCCGCCGGTCACCCGGGAATTGTCGCACCGCCGGCAATGATTCAAGTCTGGACGATGTTCGGCCTGGGCGGCGAACGTCCGAAGGACGATCCGCTCGGCCCGATCATGCAACTGTTCGACGACAACGGCTACATCGGCGTGGTGGCCACCAACTGCGAGCAGACCTATCACCGCTATCTGCAGCCCGGCGAGGAAGTCAGCATCACCTCCGAGATGGGCGACGTGGTCGGGCCCAAGCAGACCGCCCTGGGCGAAGGCTTCTTCGTCAACCAGCACATCATCTGGCGGGTCGGCGACGAGGACGTCGCCGAGATGAACTGGCGCATCCTCAAATTCAAGCCGCGGGAATCGTCGGAGTCCTCCGGCTCGGTGCCTGACGACCTCGATCCGGACACCATGATGCGCCCCTCGATGTCGCGGGACACCGCGTTCTTCTGGGAGGGCGTCAAGGCGCACGAGCTGCGTATCCAGCGCCGGCCCGACGGCGGCCTGCAGCACCCGCCGGTTCCCGCGGTGTGGCAGGACAAGGCCGAGCCGATCGACTACGTGGTGGCCAGCGGCAAGGGCACGGTATTCAGTTTCGTCGTACACCACGCGCCGAAGGTGCCCGGCCGCACGCTGCCTTTCGTCATCGCGCTCGTGGAACTCGAGGAAGGCGTGCGGATGCTGGGCGAGCTGCGCGGCGCCGACCCGGCCGCGGTGGCGATCGGAATGCCCGTTCGCGCAACCTATATCGACTTCCCGGCCGGTGATGCCGGACCGGAGTGGACCCTGTACGCCTGGGAGCCCGCGACATGACTGCACAGGTGATAGAAGTCGGCACGAAGCTGCCCGAGCTGAAGCTGCACGGCGATCCGACGTTCATCATCTCGACGGCCCTGGCCACCCGCGACTTCCAGGACGTGCACCACGACCGTGACAAGGCGCAGGCCAAGGGCTCGAAGGACATCTTCGTCAACATCCTCACCGACACCGGGCTGGTGCAGCGCTACGTCACCGACTGGGCTGGACCGTCAGCGCTGATCAAGTCCATCGGGCTGCGACTGGGCGTGCCGTGGTACGCGTACGACACCGTGACATTCTCCGGCGAGGTGACCGCCGTGGACGACGGCCTGATCACCGTGAAGGTGGTGGGCAGCAACAGCCTTGGCGACCACGTCGTCGCCACCGCCACGCTCACGATGGGGGATGCCTAGTGTTGTCGGGTAAAGCTGCGATCGTCGGCATCGGGGCCACCGACTTCTCGAAGGACTCCGGCCGAAGCGAGCTGCGCCTGGCCGCCGAAGCGGTGCAGGACGCCCTCGACGATGCTGGCCTGAGCCCGTCCGACGTCGACGGGCTGACCACGTTCACGATGGACACCAACACCGAAATCGCCGTCGCGCGCGCGGTCGGCATCGGCGAGCTGAAGTTCTTCTCCAAGGTCCACTACGGCGGCGGAGCCGCGTGCGCGACCATTCAGCACGCGGCGATGGCCGTCGCGACCGGCGTGGCCGACGTCGTGGTGGCGTACCGGGCGTTCAACGAGCGTTCCGGCATGCGGTTCGGCCAGGTTCAGTCGCGGTTGGTGGGTGATGCTGGCGCGCAAGCCGATTCGACGACGGCAGACAACTCCTTCTCCTATCCGCACGGGCTTTCCACGCCGGCCGCGCAGGTGGCGATGATCGCCCAGCGGTACATGCATCTGTCCGGCGCGACCAGCAGGGACTTCGGCGTCATCTCGGTGGCCGACCGCAAGCACGCGGCCAACAACCCCAAGGCCTACTTCTACGAGAAGCCGATAACCATTGAGGACCACCAGAATTCGCGATGGATCGCTGAGCCGTTGCGCCTGCTGGACTGCTGCCAGGAAACCGATGGCGCGGTGGCGATCGTGGTGACGTCCGCGGAACGCGCGTGGGACCTCAAGCAGCGGCCGGCAGTCATCGAGGCGGCGTCGCAGGGTTCCAGCCCGGACCAGTACACGATGGTGAGCTATTACCGCCCGGAGCTGGGGCTGCCCGAGATGGGTCTGGTGGGCCGGCAGTTGTGGCAGCAGTCCGGGCTTAAGCCGTCGGATATCCAGACCGCTGTCTTGTACGACCACTTCACCCCGTTCACCCTGATTCAGTTGGAGGAGTTGGGATTCTGCGGCAAGGGTGAAGCCAAGGACTTCATCGCCGGCGGTGCCGTCGAGGTCGGCGGCCGGCTTCCCATCAATACCCACGGCGGCCAGCTCGGTGAGGCCTACATCCACGGCATGAACGGCATCGCCGAGGGCGTGCGGCAGTTGCGTGGCACCTCGGTGAACCCGGTGCCCGACGTCGAGCACGTGTTGGTCACCGCCGGGACGGGCGTCCCGACGTCGGGCCTCATCCTGGGCTAGCGCTGTGCCGAGCGCCCGGCTAGCCGGGCGCTCAAGGCCCAACGTGCGGCTGGCCGGGCGCTCGGCGGCTGAAGTGACGCCGGTCTGGAGGCGTGCGACCCTGCGGCGATGGACGAGCCATTTGTCGGGAGCGAAGCCGTTGCGTGCGGGCTGCTGACCAAGAGTCAATTGGAAACGCGCTACCACCGGCTTTTTCGAGGCGTCTACATCGATCGCGATGCCGAGCTCACCGCCACGGTGCGCGCCAAGGCGGGATGGTTGTGGACCGGCCGCCGGGGAGTTGTGGCGGGGTTCTCGGCGGCTGCGCTGCACGGAAGCACATGGGTCGACGACAGAAGAGCTGTGGAGCTGATTCACGACAACCACCATGTCGCGGCAGGGATACAGCTGCACAGAGACACGGTCGAAGCGGACGAAATCGAAATGATCGACGGCGTAGCGGTTACATCACCAACGAGGACGGCGCTGGACCTCGGCTGTTGGTACCCGACCATGACGGCCGTGGCGGGGATCGACGCCCTTGCCAGAGCAACGGAAATCAAGGCGGCTGATGTCGAGCTGCTGGCTCGCAGATACGCGGGGCGCAGGGGCATCGTGCGAGCACGCCAAGCGGTAAGCCTGTTCGATCCCGGTGCACAGTCGCCCAAAGAGTCGTGGTTGCGAATCGTCTTGCTCCAGGCGGGCTTACGGAAACCGGAGACACAGATTCCGGTACGCAACGAATTCGGCAGTGCGATCGCATATCTGGACATGGGATGGGAGGACGTCAAAGTGGCGGTCGAGTACGACGGCGAGCAACACCGCACCGATCGCCGGCAATACACGTGGGATGTCCGGCGATTGGAAACACTCGAGCGACTCGGGTGGATCGTCATCCGGGTGGTGGCCGGGGATCGGCCCGCCGAGATCGTTGGCCGTGTTCGCGCCGCATTCGCCCGCCGCGGGCTACCCGGCTAGCAGCGGCCGACAACCGGAAAAACGGTCTCCGTCCCGCGCCGGCCCTTGATCTCTACCTGCTCGGGGTGGCCCCACACGTATTGCGCCTCGACGGCAGCATGCACGCCGGCGCTGACCATCACGTCGGCATAACCCGCGCGCCCGGCAATGCCGGCCAGCCGGAACGCCACGTTGGTCGCGTCGCCGATGACGGCCGTGACCGTTCGTGTCATCGCCGCGATCGCGGCCCGGCCCTGCACCACGCCCCAACCCATGCGAATCGGCGAGCCGTCCGGGGCGCGCAGCGGAAGCGAGGGCCCCAGCTCCTCGACCCTTCGGTTCGCGGCGAGCGCGAAGTCGATCGCGAGCTCGTTCGCCGCCGGAATCGTCCGCAGTTCCCAGACCGCGTACAGCGCATCACCGGCGTAATGGTTGAGCGTGCCGCGGTGGGCGCGCAGGACGCGGCCGAGCTCGTGCCAAAGGTAGTTCAGGCTCCGGGCGATCACCTGGTTGTCGGTGACTTCGGAGATCGTCGAGTAGTTGGTGATATCCCCGACCACCATCACCATGGTCTCCTCGACGATCCGCGTCAGCGTCGGGCTGGTGTTGGTCACCCCGACTGCGTTGAACCGGTCCGACCGGAAGGTGAGCACGACGTCGCCCACCGAGATCCGGTCGTCGGGCTTGAGAGGGACCTGCACGGCGCGCTCCAGCGGCATGCCGTTGAGCAACGTCCCGTTGGTGCTGGTGTCGATGAGGTATGCCCGGTCGGTGCTGACGTCCAAGCGGATCTCGAGGTGGTTACGTGAGATGTTCGGATCGGGGATAACCAGCCGGCGTTGTTCGTCGATCCCCGCGCACTGACGGCCGACGAAGAGTTGATCGAAAATCGGCACACTCACGTCGGCGCCGTTTATGCGCATGTCGAGATGGGCCTGTGGCTTGTCCCACCAATCGGAGCGCATGAATTACCAACCTAGCCGCGCTGGAACGGCCGCGTGCGATGTCGCGAGCGAGACCCCGTGTTGTCTGCCCCGCCCGGCTTGACGACCTGGTGCACACACGAAGCGTCCATCTGAAGAGCCGTTGGTTGCAGAGCTAATGCTACAAGCAGGGCCGACGCTCAGCGAACAAGCGCCGGCTGTGCTTCCAGGGCCGCCCGGGTCGCGATCCGCCCGGCTTCCAGGGCGGCATCGATGTTTTTGAAGTCCAGCGGACCGATCGCCGAGACGTCCGGCTCGATGATCGCCGCCACTCGGGGGAACTCGCGCAGATTTCCTTTGGGGGCCGCAAGTTCAACGCTGCGAAGCAATGTCTCTTGCAGCGGTGGTAGGGCCACATCCGTCCCGGTCAGCAGCCGCCGGACGAATGCGGGAGGCTGAAGCATTGCCGGCAGCGGACCAAAGCCCTTCGATGGCACGTACGTCGTGCGCAGATCGACGCAGATGACCTCGCCGTCCGGGTCGGCGCACATCAAGTCGGCCGGGAGGATGTTCAACAGTCCACCGTCGACGAGGAGCTGCTCGCCGCGTTGCACCGGCGGCATGAGACCGGGGATCGAGATCGACGCGCGCACGGCGACCCACAAAAGTCCACGCCGATGGATGACCTGGTCGCCCGTGATCATGTCCGTCGACACGGAGAAGAACTCCCTTGGCAGATGCTCGATCAGGGTCCCGCTGCCGAAGAATCCCTCTACCAGGCGATCGACGCGCCGGCCTCGCGTGAGGGCTACCGCGGGGATCGTGTAGTCGCTAACCGGCCGAGTTTCCGCGATGAACTCTCGTGCCGCGGCGGTCGCATCGGGGGCGTCCAGCCCCAGCGCGAAGGTTGCCGCGGCGAGAGCACCGGCGCTCGTGCCGCCGAACCTGTCGATGACGATGCCCGCCCGTGTGAGCTCTTCGTAGACGCCGTAATGCGCGAGCCCCCGGGCGCCACCGCCGCCTAGCACCAGACCCAGCGACCGGCCGGCGATCCTGCGCGCCAGGGCACCGATTCCGCCGTCGTCGGCCTGGTGATGGGAGACCGGCTGCAGCAAGTCCCACCAGCTGGGATCCGGCACCACGTCACACGTGACCAGGTGGACCGGCTTTTGCGTAACGGGTGGATCGAGCGCTTCCGGCGGATGGGCTTGATCCGCGAGGACCACGAGTCGGTCGCTTTGCGCGACGACATATCGTCGCCAGTTGTCGCCCGAGCCTCGATCGGCCACCAGCAAGACCCAATCGTTGCTTCGCTCCATCCGGTCAACGGTCTCGCTGAACGCTTCGACGAGCTCGCCGTAGTGATTCGCGCCAGCCGTCGTGTCGACGGGCGGCGCGACCACCGCGGCGTCACCGTGCGGTCCCAGGCGAGTCACGACCGTGTCGACGATCGGGGCCGCGGCCACATCCCCGGTCGACAGCACGCCGACCACCCGGCGACCCCGAGAGACGTTGGCCGATCGTGACTCGCGAAGCATCCCTGCCATCGCGCGGAACATCGCATACTGCAGTGACGGAGCCTTCGCGAGCACTTCGGTGAACGTGTCGGCGGCGATCTTCCAGACGACGCCGTCCCGAAGGGCTCGTATTCCGGCCGAGCGAGCGGCACCGGTGATCACGCCCAGGTCTCCGACCGACTCGCCGGCTGCCATCTCACGAAACACCTGTCCATCAGGACCGACCGCAGCGAATCGCCCCGAGGCGATGACATAGAAGGCGTCAGGCGGGTCTCCCATGCGAAATAGCCACTCGTTGGCGGGGATGTACTGGCGAGCTACCGCGCTCGAGAGTCGATCGAGTTGCTCGTCGTCGATCTCAGCGAATATCGGAATATTCCGCAGTGCGGTTCGCTCATCGACCGCACGCGGTACGGGTGACTCCCGTTTGGGGCTCATGAGGTACTGCTATTGGTGTCCCGGCCCAAGGACGGAAAGCATGTTCCGCAGTTTAGCGGTAACCCCCCGCGCGCAAAGGCGCTATGCGGGCAGAAGTTCGACGCCGCTAAGCACGACGGCGTCGTCACGCGAAGGCGCAACGACGCTGGCCAGGAATCGGCCGTTCTCCTTCCAGATGCCAACCCTGAGCGTTTCACCGGGAAACGCCACACCGGCGAAACGCGCGCCGTAGGCGGCTACGGCGCCGGCATCGCCGTCCAGCAGGGCGTCGGTGATCGCCTTGCAGGTCATGCCGTAGGTGCACAGACCGTGCAGGATGGGCCGGGAAAAGCCTGCGGCGGCTGCGAATTCCGGATCCGAGTGCAGCGGGTTGCGATCGCCGCACAGCCGGTAGAGCAGCGCCTGCTGCGGCAGGATCGGCATGTCGACCTCCAGGTCGGGAGCTCGGTCCGGCGCCGCGTCAGCCGAAGACGGCCCGCGTTCCCCACCGAATCCGCCCTCGCCGCGGGCGAAGATCGATCGCTTCTGGGTCCACAGCAGGGTGCCGTCGGGTGCGCTGACCGTCGTCTCGCTCCAGATCACGGCGGCCTTGCCCTTGTCCCAGATGTCGGTGAACCGCGTGACGGCGCGCGCGGAACCGGACGGCGGCAGCGGCCCGGGCACTTCCACCCGCTCGCTGGCGTGCAGTACCTTGCCCAGCTCGATGTCGATCCCGGGAAACTTCACGGTCGGCGGTTTGGTGGCGTGAAAAGTCGCGGCCACGTTGCCGAACGTCGGTAGCACCTGGGGCGTGTCGTCGACCAGGTAACGAAGCTCGCGGGGGTCCATCGGATCGGCGCCGGCACCCAGCCCGAGGTGGTAGAGCTGGATATCGCTGCTGACCCAAGAGAATTCAATAGGGTCCAGCTCCGCCGCCAGTGCGACGTCCACGTCAATAGGCATATCAGTTGCTCCCGCCCTGATCAGCAATGTGCAGCGCCGCCAGATATCCGAAGGTCATCGCCGGTCCGATCGTGCCGCCGGGGCCGGGATAGGTGTGTCCCATCACCGGGGCACTGACATTGCCTGCGGCGTAAAGGCCTTCGATGATCGTCCCGTCGTCGCGCAGGGCACGGCCGTGGACGTCGGTGCGGATGCCGCCCTTCGTACCGAGGTCCCCTGGCACCATCTTGGCGGCGTAGTACGGCGGCTGGCTGATCTCGCCGAGATTGGGATTCGGCTTGTTGGTCGGGTCGCCGTAATACTGGTCGTAGGCGCTTTCGCCGCGGTGGTAGTCCTCGTCAACCCCCGACCGCGCAAAGTCGTTGAACCGCTCTACCGTCGCGGCGAAGTCGGTCACGGGCAAACCGGCCTTAGATGCCAGCTCCTCCAGTGTGGCGGCCTGGATGATCACGCCGGATTCCAGCCATTTGCGCGGAATGCGTTGCCCGGGCTGCAAACCCGCGAAGATGTAGCGGTCGCGGTATCGCTGGTCGAACACCAGCCACGCCGGGATGTTCTCGCCCGGCCCCGGCCCCTGGCCGAATTCCCCGCCGTACATGTGGTGGCAGGCTTCGACATACGGCATCGATTCGTTCATGAACCGCTTGCCGGACATGTTGACGATGATCGATCCCGGCGAATTGCGCTCCGACAGGGCGAACCACGGCGCACCGACCAGCGGCACGGTCGGCCCCCACCACGCGTCTTCCATGAGATCCAAGGCGGCACCGAGCTTTTCGCCGGCGAGGATGCCGTCGCCGGTATTGGCCTTAGCGCCCACGGTCCATTCGGTGGTGATCGGCGCGCGCTGATATTTCACCCGCATCTGTTCGTTGTGCTCGAATCCGCCGCTGGCCAGTATCACGCCGCGCCGGGCCCGGATCAGCTGGGGCTCAGCCGATTCCGAAGCTCTCGTATCGAGGACATACACCCCACGCACCACCCCGTCCTCGACGTACAGGTCGGTGAGTGCGGTGTTGAGCAGGACCGGGACGCCGGCACGTTGTAGACCGATCCGCAGCGGTCCGATCAGGGCCCGGCCCATACCGACCAGGTTCTTTCCGGTCGCCTTGGCCCACATCGTGCGCGCGCCGACCTTCAGGCTGCGCAGCACCCCCCGTGGGTGTCGCTTCAGCTGATTCAGCCGCACGTAGTCCTGTTGCATCACAACCACATTCAGCGGCACCTTGCCATACGCTGGCTCCAGCCCCGACTCGTCGGCGCCGAGCTTGCGGGCGTTGAACGGCTTCGGCTCGATCGAGCGTCCTCCGGCGCGGCCGCCCGGCGCTTCGGGGTAGTAGTCGGAGTAGCGCGGCACCCAGCACATCTTCAGCGGCGTGTGCTTGAGCACGAACGACAGCATCTCGGGCCCGCGTTCGAGGTAGGCGTCGATGCGTTCGGGCTCGACGATGTCGCCGATGATTCCGTGTAGGTAGGTGCGGGCGGCTTCGGGCGTGTCTTTGACGCCGTCGCGCCGTAGCACCTCGTTGTTCGGAATCCAGACCCCGCCCCCGGACCGCGCGGTGGAGCCGCCGAAGTGGGGGGCCTTTTCGATGACTACTGTCGAAAGGCCTCGGTGCGCGGCGGCGAGGGCAGCAACCATGCCGGCTCCGCCGCTCCCGACCACGACGACGTCGTACTCCTGCGCTGTCATGTAGAACACGTTATAGAATTGCCCGGGTCGGGCGCTACTGGCCCGGTCACACGGACGAGGGGACTTCGGTAAATGCTCAGTGTTGCCACGCGCGACGAGCTGGCAGCCGACCTGGCGCAGGCCGAGCGAAGTCGAGAGGCGATCAGTCCGCTCACCGCCGCCTACCCAGACATCGACGTCGTCGACGCCTATGAGATCCAACTGATCAATATCCGGCAGCGCGTGGCCGAAGGGGCCCGGGTCCTGGGCCACAAAGTCGGGCTCTCGTCGAAGGCGATGCAGCAGATGATGGGTGTCGACGAGCCGGACTACGGGCATCTGCTCGACGAGATGCAGGTGTTCGAGGACACCCCGGTCAAGGCGGGCCGCTATCTGCTGCCGCGGGTGGAGGTGGAAGTCGCTTTCATCCTGGGCGCCGACCTCCCGGGGGCCGGTTGCACCGAGGATGACGTGCTGGCGGCCACCGAAGCCCTGGCTCCGTCGATCGAACTGATCGACACCAGGATCACCGACTGGAAGATCGCGCTGTGCGACACCATCGCCGACAACGCCTCGTCCGCGGGCTTCGTGCTGGGGCAGGCGCGGGTGGCGCCGGGCGATATCGACGTCAAGGCGATCGATGCGGTGCTCACCCGTAACGGCGAGGTGATTGCGGAGGGCCGCAGCGACGCCGTGCTCGGTAACCCGGTCACCGCGGTCGCGTGGTTGTCCCGCAAGGTGGAAAGCTTCGGCGTCCGGCTGCGAAAAGGTGACATCGTGTTACCCGGATCGTGCACCCGCGCGATCGATGCACGCGCCGGAGACGAGTTCGTCGCAGACTTCACGGGTCTCGGTTCGGTGCGGTTGTCCTTCGAATAGCGCCGGATTACTTTTGAACTAGTCCAAATACCAGGAGAGTCGACATGCCGTCTAAGGCAAGCGTGGCCATCGTCGGGTCCGGAAATATCAGCACGGATCTGCTCTACAAGCTGCTGAGATCGGACTGGCTGGAGCCGCGCTGGATGGTGGGGATCGACCCGGAAAGCGAGGGCCTGGCCCGGGCCCGCAAGCTGGGTCTGGAGACCACCCACGAAGGCGTCGACTGGCTGCTGGCGCAGTCTGAAAAGCCCGACCTGGTGTTCGAGGCGACGAGCGCGTACGTGCACCGGGACGCCGCCCCGAAGTACGCGGCCGCGGGGATCCGGGCCATCGACCTGACGCCCGCCGCGGTCGGCCCCGCGGTGATCCCGCCGGCCAACCTGCGCGAACATCTGGATGCGCCCAACGTCAACATGATCACCTGCGGCGGGCAGGCAACCATCCCGATCGTCTACGCCGTGTCCCGGGTTGTCGACGTGCCCTACGCCGAGATCGTCGCGTCGGTGGCTTCGGTGTCGGCCGGGCCCGGCACCCGCGCGAATATCGATGAGTTCACCAAGACCACCAGCAAGGGCGTGGAAACCATCGGCGGCGCCGAACGCGGCAAGGCGATCATCATCCTGAACCCGGCCGACCCGCCGATGATCATGCGCGACACCATCTTCTGCGCCATCCCCGAGGATGCCGACCGCGACGCGATCGCCAAGTCCATCCACGACGTGGTGGCAGAGGTGCAGACCTATGTGCCGGGCTACCGGCTGCTCAACGAGCCGCAGTTCGACGAGCCGTCGATGAACTCCGGCGGCCGGGCGCTGGTCACCACGTTCATCGAGGTCGAGGGCGCGGGCGATTACCTGCCCCCGTATGCGGGAAACCTCGACATCATGACCGCGGCGGCCACCAAGGTCGGCGAGGAGATCGCCAAGGAAACGCTTTCCGTTGCGGGAGGTACACGATGACCGGCATTTGGGACGTCCGGATCACGGACACTTCACTGCGCGACGGGTCGCACCACAAACGGCATCAGTTCACCAAGGACGAGGTCCACGCCATCGTGGCCGCCCTGGATGCGGCCGGCGTTCCGGTCATCGAAGTGACGCACGGCGACGGACTGGGCGGCTCGAGCTTCAACTACGGATTCTCGAAGACGCCCGAGCAGGAGCTGATCAAGCTCGCGGCCGAGACCGCCAAAGAGGCCAGGATCGCGTTCCTGATGCTGCCCGGGGTGGGCACCAAAGACGACATCAAGGAAGCGCAGGACAACGGCGGGTCGATCTGCCGCATCGCCACTCACTGCACCGAAGCCGACGTGTCGATCCAGCACTTCGGCCTGGCCCGCGAGCTGGGCCTGGAGACCGTCGGGTTCCTGATGATGTCCCACACCATCCCGCCGGAGAAGCTGGCCGCGCAGGCCCGCATCATGGCCGACGCCGGATGCCAGTGCGTCTACGTGGTCGATTCGGCCGGGGCGCTGGTCCTCGAAGGGGTGCGCGACCGGGTGGCCGCGCTGGTCGCCGAACTCGGGGACGACGCCCAGGTCGGCTTCCACGGGCACGAAAACCTCGGCTTGGGGGTGGCCAACTCGGTCGAGGCCGTCCGGGCCGGCGCCAAGCAGATCGACGGCAGCGTGCGCCGTTTCGGGGCCGGCGCGGGCAATGCCCCCGTGGAGGCCCTCATCGGGGTGTTCGACAAGATCGGCGTCAAGACCGGCATCGACTTCTTCGACATCGCCGACGCCGCCGAGGACGTGGTGCGGCCGGCGATGCCGGCCGAGTGCCTGCTCGACCGCAACGCGCTGATCATGGGCTACTCCGGGGTGTACTCGAGCTTCCTCAAGCACGCGGTGCGCCAGGCCGAACGCTACGGGGTGCCCGCGGCGGCGCTGTTGCACCGGGCCGGTCAGCGCAAGCTCATCGGCGGCCAGGAAGACCAACTCATCGACATCGCGCTGGAAATCAAGCGCGAGCAGGAGAGCGGCGCCGCCGTCACGCACTGACGACGACGACGCGGTCAATTTTGCGCGAGTAACCTGGCGCGCATGACATCCAACACAGCGAGCCGTTCTCGCCGCGGAATCTGCGGTGTGCTCGCCGGTGGTCTGCTAGCTGCCGCGGCGTCGGCGGTGATCGCACTGCCGGTGGCCAACGCTGATCCCCCGTGCAATCAGACCGTGGGTAATTCGATCGACTCGTATCTGCAGCGCCATCCCGATCTTCACCAGCAGCTGGAAGCCAGGTCGCGGGCGGAGGGCGGTAACGGCACCGTCCTGGACTACCTGAATCGGCATCCGGACGTGCGGCAGCATCTGATCGACCTGTCCCAGCAGTGCGTGCCGTAGTGAGCGGCAGTCGTCGTCGCGCGCCGGCGACGACGCGCGGGAATGTTCGCCATTGACGAAAAAGTAGAACACGTTCTAGCGTCTAGGCGTGTTCTCTGATCCCCTCACCGAAGCGATCGCCGAAGCCGAGAAACTCGTCGCCGCCGCGCCGCACATCGAATCCGAAGCCGACCTGCTCGAAGGGCTGCAGTACCTGGCTGGCTGCATAGCCGCGTGTGAGCACCTGGCCTTCGACTACGAGCGTGACCATCCCTTCCTGCAGTCGGGCACCGGCCCCTTCACCAAGATGGGCCTCGACAACCCCGACACCCTCTACTTCGGCACGCGTGTGCACGCCGACCACGACTACGTGGTCACCGGCCGGCGAGGCACCACCACCGACCTGAGCTTCCAGCTGCTCGGCGGCGAATACACCGACGACAACGTGCCAGCCAGCCAGGCGGCGTTCGACGACCGGGAACTTGAGATCGCCGCCGACGGCAGCTTCGAGTGGCGGGTGCGGCCGACCAGCAACGGGCAGTTGGTGATTCGCGAGGTCTATGGCGACTGGTCGGCGCAGCGCGGCACGCTGACCATCGCCAGGCTGGACACCGCCGGCACCGCACCCCCGCCGCTGACCCGACAGCTCATCGAAAAGCGTTATGCCACAGCGGGTAAGCAGCTGGTGAACCGTGTGAAGACCTGGTTGCAGTTCCCGCAGTGGTTCTACCTCGACCTCCCGGTCAACACTATGGTGCCGCCCCGGCTGACTCCGGGTGGCCTGGCAACCCAGTACTCGTCGGTGGGGCACTTCGACCTGCGGCCCGATCAGGCGCTGGTGATCACGATCCCGGTTTCGGACGCCCCGTATCTCGGCTTCCAGCTGGGCAGCCTGTGGTACATCTCGCTGGACTACATCAACCACCAGACCTCGCTGAACAACACTCAGGCTCAAGCGGATCCGGACGGCAAGGTCCGCATCGTCGTCGCCGACCAGAATCCGGGGGTGACCAACTGGGTCGAAACCCTCGGCCATCGACGCGGTTTTCTGCAGTTCCGCTGGCAGCGGGTATCTCGTGAACTCACCGAGGCCGACGGGCCCACCGTCGAGGTGGTCGACTTCGACGCCGTACCGGCCGCGCTGCCGCATTTCGAGCGCAACAAGATCTCAGAGGAGCAGTGGCGCGAGCGAATCGCGTTGCGACAAAGCCAAATTGCGGCCAGGATGCTGGGGTGACGATGTCGGGCATGCTCAAACGAAAGGTCGTGGTCATCAGCGGGGTCGGGCCGGGTCTCGGCACCACGCTGGCGCACCGGTGCGCACGCGACGGCGCCGATCTAGTACTGGCGGCGCGCACCATGGAACGGCTCGAGGGGGTCGCCAAGGAGATCACCGACACCGGACACCAGGCGCTCGCGGTGCGCACCGACATCACCGACGACGACGCGGTGAACAACCTCGTCGAGGCCACCATGGAGACCTACGGAAAAGTGGACGTGCTGATCAACAACGCGTTCCGGGTGCCGTCGATGAAACCGTTGGCCGGCACCACATTTCAGCACATCCGCGACGCGATCGAGCTCAGCGCGCTGGGCGCGCTGCGGCTTATCCAGGCCTTCACCCCCGCGCTGGAAAAGTCGAGCGGATCGATCGTGAACGTCAACTCGATGGTGCTGCGGCACTCGCAGGCGAAATACGGCGCGTACAAGATGGCCAAGTCCGCCCTGCTGTCGATGTCGCAGTCGCTGGCCACCGAACTGGGCGAGAAGGGCATCCGAGTCAATTCCGTTGCACCCGGCTATATCTGGGGCGACACGTTGCAGTCTTACTTCGAACATCAAGCCGGCAAGTACGGCACCACGATGGACCAGATCTACCAGGCCACCGCCGCGAACTCCGACCTCAAGCGGTTGCCCACCGAGGACGAGGTGGCTTCGGCGATCCTGTTCCTGGCCAGCGACCTGTCCAGCGGAATCACCGGACAGACCCTGGACGTCAACTGCGGGGAGTACCACACCTGATGTCAGATCGCACCGATATCGGCACCGTCGACGAGTTGCACGCATCGGCCACCAAGCTGATCGGGCTGGACGACTTCGGCACCAACGACGACAACTACCTCGAAGCGCTGGAGGTCTTGCTGGATTCGTACCGGCGCGAAGCGGGCCTAACGGTGTTGGGCAGCAAGATGAACCGGTTCTTCCTGCGCGGCGCGTTGGTCGCCAGGCTGCTGTCCGAATCCGCGTGGAAGCAACACCCACAGCACGCTGACGTCGCTATCGAACGGCCGATCTTCGTCACCGGGCTGGTGCGCACCGGCACCACGGCGCTGCACCGGCTGCTCGGCGCCGACCCGGCACACCAGGGCCTGCACATGTGGTTGGCCGAGTTCCCGCAGCCGCGCCCGCCGCGCGAAACCTGGGAATCAAACCCGCTGTATCGCCAGCTCGATGCGCAGTTCACCCAGCACCACGCGGAAAACCCCGGATACACCGGGCTGCACTTCATGGCCGCATACGAGCTGGAGGAATGCTGGCAACTGCTGCGGCAATCGTTGCATTCGGTGTCCTACGAAACCCTTGCGCACCTGCCGAGCTACTCAAAGTGGTTGTCGGAGCAGGACTGGACTCCGTCGTATCGTCGGCACCGCAAGAACCTTCAATTGATCGGGCTCAACGACGCCGACAAGCGTTGGGTGCTGAAGAACCCCAGCCATCTCTTCGCGCTGGACGCCTTGATGAAGACCTATCCCGATGCGCTGGTGATCCAGACCCATCGGCCGGTCGAGACGATCATGGCCTCGATGTGCTCGCTGGCCCAGCACACCGCGGAGGGCTGGTCGACGACGTACGTCGGCGCCCAAATCGGCGCCGACTCAATGGAAACCTGGTCGCGTGGGTTGGAACGATTCAACACCGCACGCGCCAAATACGATCCGGCGCAGTTCTACGACGTCGAGTACCGGGAATTGATCGCCGATCCCTTGGGTACGGTCGCCGACATCTACCGGCACTTCGGGCTGACGCTGACCGACGAGGCGCGGACCGCGATGGAAAAAAGCCATGCCGAAAGCCAGTCCGGCGCCCGTGCGCCCAAACACACGTATTCACTGGCCGATTACGGGCTCACCGTCGACGCGGTCAAGGAGCGCTTCGCCGGGCTGTAGTCAGCCGTCGATCCGCTGCGCCCCCAACCACACCCCGTCGGGAGACCCGATCGCGCCCGCCCGCTCCCGTGCCTCGGCGAGCTCGGTCGACGCTGCGAATTGCCGTGCGGCGTCGATGTTTTCCATGTCCATGACGACCAGAACGGTGTTCGGATCGTCGCCGTCGACGTAGGTCCCGGTTACCACGAGCCCATGCCGGCGCCGCGTCGCGTCCAGTTCCGGATCGCGAAACACGTCGTTCCATCGGTCGACGCTGGCTACTCGCTGCTTGACCAGCATGACTCCAGCCATGAGGACCTCCTTGGAGTAACTGCTATGTCTACAGTCGTAGACATAGCTACTACGCTAGCGCAACGCCGCGGTGATGTCTACAGTCGTGGACATAACTGAAGGGAGCGGCATGGACAATGCAGCGCCGCGGCGCCGCGACGCCGGTGCGACCAGAAGTCGACTGCTGACAGCGGCGCGGGAGCTGTTCCTCGGTCAGGGGTACAACGCCGTCGGCCTGCGCGAGGTGGCCGCGAAAGCCGGCGTCGACGTCACCCTGGTTCGCCGCTATTTCGGCTCGAAGCAACGGCTTTTCGCGGAAGCCACCGACGTCTCGGAAGACACCGACGAAATCCGGAACGCCGCCGACGACACCGTGGGCCGGCAAATGATCGCCCGGGTCCTCGGGGCGCGACGGGACGTCGAAGCCCCGCTCTTCGCGCTGCTCCGATCCAGCGGAGACCCGGCGGTGGTGACCCGGCTGAACTCACAACTCGAGCAGGGCCTTACCCGCAACCTGTCCAAGCGGATAACCGCCGACCACGCCCGGATTCGCGCGGACATGGTGACGGCCTTGCTGCTGGGCATCGGCGTGCAGCGCGTCCTGTTGCAGAAGAAGCCGATGGCCAGCGCCCCTGACGACGACATCGCGGCGGTGTTCATGGAGGCCTTCGAAGCGATCACCAAACTGCCGCAAGGCGATTGACTCAGTAGTCGTCGGAAACCGAATCCAGATAGCCCTCGGCGACGGCGTGCTCGATGCTGTCGCTCAACTTCGGGCAGGACCGGGTGCGTGCGGTATCGCCGCCGGATTCGCGAATTTCGGCGAAGTGCGCGCATCGCTGGGAGGCCTCGGTGTTCCATTGCACCGCGGTGTGGCCCGGGCCAAGGCGCCTGACGGTGACCGTGACGTGACAGAACCGGCAATCCACGGGCAGCAGCCCCGAGGTGAGGTAGCGATCGCGATCCGCGCGGGTGGCGTCGGCGACCGCCGCGGCGCGCTGCGGATCGTCGGCGAAATCTCTTGACTTTGACCAGGATCCACCGCCCCGGCCCGTCCGGCTCTCGCGCTCTTCGTGGTCGTGATGATCGCCGTGCAGCAACAACATCGAACGCGCGAGTCGGTCGACGTCGGGGACCGCGGGCTGATCGTCGGACATGGGCCTAGTGTTGTTCGGCGGGTACCTCTTCGGATGCGGGCTCGGATTCCCGCGCCTTCAGGTTCTCTTCGACCTCGGCGTTCCAGTATTCGTTGGCGCGCGTGGTGTCTACCTCGATCTCGAAGCGCTCCACCATTTCCGGCTGGATGTCGGCGACGTCGACGTAGAACTGCTGATACCAGCGGCGCAACTGATAGACGGCGCCGTCCTCCTCCACCAGCAGCGGGTTGTCGATGCGGGTCTTGTGTTTCCAGATTTCGACGTCCTGCATGAAGCCCTTGCTGACGCCCTCGGTGAACACCCGCGACAGCTTGTCGGTCATCTTTTCGTCCATGCCCTTGGGCTTTTCGACGATGACACCCCACTGCAGGACGAACGAATTCTGCGTGACCGGGTAGTGGCAGTTGATCAGGATCGACTCGGCTTTGTAGTCGCCGTATTTGTTGTGCAGCCAGTTGATCATGAAGGACGGCCCGAAGTAGGACGCCTCAGAATCCAGGTGCGCCTCCCCGTACGAGGTGCCCAGGTCGTTGACGTCCGGTCGGCCGACGTTGTGCAGGTACTGCGAGGCGATGTGGCCCTCGAAGACGTTCTTGAAGTACGTCGGCAGACCGAAATGGATGTAGAAGAAGTGCGCCATGTCGGTGACGTTGTCGATGATGTCGCGGCAGTTGGAACCCTCGATCAGGACGCTGTTCCACCGCCAGTCGGTCCATTCGTCGCTGTGGGCTTCGGGAATCTCGGGGATCTGGACCGCGGGGTCCGGCGGGTTGCCCTCGTGGTCGTGCCAGACGAACAACAGGCCACCGCGCACGTCGGTCGTCCAGGACCGGGTGCGCGCCGTCTTCGGTGTGCGCTTGGCATACGGCACCAGCTTGCAGCGGCCGTCGCCGCCCCAGCGCCAGTCGTGGAACGGGCACGCGACCTCGTCGCCCTTGATGGTGCCCTCGGAGAGGTCACCGCCCATGTGGCGGCAATAGCCGTCCAGCACCTTCAGGTCCCCATGCGAGTCGGCGAAAACGACCAGTTTGGTGCCGAACGCCTCGATCGAGTGCGGCTTACCGTCCCGGAAGTCTTTCGCGACGCCCAGGCAGTGCCAGCCGCGGGCGTACCTCGTCGGCAACGGACCGGGATCGATTTCCCGGATGCCGACCGCTTTGGTATCGGTACTCACTTGTCACCTCCAACTTGCGAGCCCTCTAACTAGAACACGTTACAGTTTTGCGGTCGCCATGCGCAATGACGGTGCGTCTGGCCACGTGATATTCGCGCTGCGGTATATGTAAACGATGCCGCTGTTTTCTTTCGAGGGTCGCTCGCCCCGGATCGATCCCTCCGCGTTCGTGGCCCCGACGGCCACCCTGATCGGCGACGTCACGGTCGAGGCGGGCGCGTCGGTGTGGTTCAACGCCGTGCTGCGCGGCGACTACGGGCCCATCGTGGTGCGCGAGGGTGCCAACGTGCAGGACGGGTCGATGCTGCACGCGCCGCCGGGCATCCCGGTGGATATCGGTCCCGGGGCGACAGTGGCGCACCTGTGCTGCATCCATGGGGCTCACGTCGGATCCGAGGCGCTGATCGCCAACCACGCGACCGTTCTCGACGGCGCGGTGATCGGCGCGCGCAGCCTGATCGCGGCCGGGTCGCTGGTGCTGGCGGGCACCCAGATTCCGGCCGGGATGCTCGCCGTCGGATCGCCGGCCCAGGTGAAGGGGCCGATCGCCGGAACCGGCGCGGAGATGTGGGTCAACCTCAACCCGCAGGCCTATCGCGACCTGGCGCAGCGGCATATCGCCGGGCTGGAGCCGATCTAGACCTTGCCGAGCGTGCGGCGTTAGACCTTCTTGGTGTTCGCGACCGCGCGATCGATCTCCCAGTACGCGCGCAGGGCGAGCATCTTGCCCTCGTCGTCGGCCTTGTAGGTGAACACGCCCTCCGCGGTGGTCTGGTAGTCGCCCGTGGTGATCAGGATGTGCCCGACGTTGGCTTCCTCGTTGCCGCACTGGTAGGTGTCGCGGAAGACGAACTCGATCTTGGTGGTGGGGGCGATCGCCTTGTCCCAGAACGCCGAGATCGCGTCGCGGCCCCGGTGCCCCTTGCCCTCCGGGTCGAACGGCGACGGCCCGATCGGGTCCTCGACGATGGCGTTCTCGGCGAACACCGCCAGCCACGCCTCCTTGTCCCTGGCGATGACGGCCTCGCGGGAGCGGCGGCCGGCCTCGTGGGCGGGGTTCTTGGTCTTTTCCTGAGTCTCGGTCATTGTCAACCCCTTTCGGGCTTGTCGGCGCCGACCACCCACATCGAGTAGTACTGCGAGCCGCCGCCGTAGGCATGCCCCAACGCCTTTCGCGCGCCCGGCACCTGGTGATCGCCGGCCTTGCCCATCACCTGGATCGCCGCCTCGGCGAAGCGAATCAGGCCCGACGCGCCGATCGGGTTCGACGACAGCACGCCGCCCGACGGGTTCACCGGAAGCCGTCCGCCGATCCGGGTTTCGCCGGCCTCGGTGAGCTTCCAGCCCTCGCCCTCGGGCGCAAACCCGAGGTTTTCCAACCACATCGGCTCGAACCACGAGAACGGCACGTAGATCTCGGCGGCGTCGATCTCGTCGATCGGGCTGGTGATGCCGGCCGCCTTCCACAGCGCAGCGGCCGCGTCGCGCCCAGCTTGCGGGCTGACCTGATCGCGGCCCGAGAACTGCAGCGGTTCGGTGCGCAGCGCCGTCGCATGGATCCAGGCCACCGGATGTCCTTGCGCCAGACGGGATTCTGCGATTTCCTCATTGCCGATGACGACCGCGGCCGCGCCGTCGGAAGACGGGCACGTCTCGTCGTAGCGGATCGGGTCCCACAGCATGGGGGACTCCATCACCTTCTCCAGGGTGATGTCGGGCTGGTGCAGGTGCGCAAGCGGATTGCGGGCGCCGTTGAGCCGGTCCTTCACCGCGACCATGGCGCCGATGTTCAACGGAGCGCCCGAGCGGCGGATGTACGACCGAACGTGCGGGGCGAAATAGCCGCCCGCGCCGGCACCGACCGGCTTGATGAACGGGATCGGAATCGACAACGCCCACATGGCATTTGATTCCGACTGCTTTTCCCAGGCCATCGCCAGCACGCGCCGGTACTTCCCCGACTGGACCAGGCTCGCGGCCACCACACCGGTAGACCCACCCACCGAGCCCGCGGTGTGCACCCGGATCAGTGGCTTGCCGGTGGCTCCCATTGCGTCGGCCATGAACAGCTCCGGCATCATCACGCCCTCGAAGAAGTCGGGCGCCTTGCCGACCACGACGGCGTCGATGTCATCGAAAGTGGACCCAGAGTCGGCCAGCGCCCGGTCGATGGCCTCACGCACCAGGCCGTTCATCGAAACGTCTTGCCGCTTGGCGACATACTTGGTCTGCCCGGTACCCAGCACCGCGGCGAGGACCGCTCCCGCACCGGCCATCAGTTCTTCCCTTCCATGACCGCGACTAGGTTCTGTTGCAGCGCCGGCCCGCTGGTGGCATGCGCCAACACGCGCTCGGCCGACCCATCCCAGATATGTTGGGCCGCAAATCCGATCCGCTCAAGACCGGCGACGAACATCGGGTTGGCCGACAGCGTGCCGCCGGACGGATTGACCTTCGTCGCCCCCGGAATCCGGATCGCCTCCGCGATGATCAGGTGCTGATGGGTGAAGGGCGCATGGATTTCGGCGACGTCGAGGTTGCGGATGTTTCCGCCGGTGGCCGCCTTGGTCGCGGCCGTCGTCGACGGCGACTCGGTCAGGTCGCGCGCGCCCAGCACCGGCGTCTCGATGCGATGTTCGATTCCCGTGATCCAGGCCGGGTTTTCGCGCAGTTCACGGGCGCGGTCGTCGGCCGCGAGCACGATCGCCGCGGCACCGTCGGTGATCGGAGCGATGTCGTGGCGCCGCAGGGGGTCGGCAAAGAAAGGCCGGTCGAGCAAATCGTCGATGGTGATCGGGGATTCGACGGAGTCCACTCGTTTGGCCTGCGCGAAGGAATCCAGGGCGACGCGCGCCATCTGCTCGAAACTCCACTTCTCGGCGTCGATTCCGATGCGGGCCTGTAGCCCCGCGATCGACACCGAGTCCGGCCAGAGCGGCGCGACGGTGTAGGGGTCGGTTTGCCGCGACAGGACACGGCGCAGGGTTCCGGCCGAGGACTTGCCGAAGCCGTACACCAGCGCGGTGTCGACCTCGCCGGTCAGGATCTTGATGTAGGCCTCGTAGAGGGCCCAGGCCGCGTCCATCTCGACGTGCGATTCGTTGATCGGCGGCACCGCGCCGATCGAGTCGATCGCGGAGATGAACGAAAAGGCCCGCCCGGCAAGGTAATCCGAAGAACCTGAACACCAGAAGCCGATGTCGGCCTGGGAGATGCCGAGTTCCTCGTAGAGCTCGGCGAAGCACGGCATCAACATCTCGACGCCGTTGGTGGTGCCGTCGGTGCGGCGGACATGCGGGGCGTGGGCGAAGCCGACGACCGCAACGTTGCGAGCGCTCATTGCAGGTAAGCCCTTTACAGGTGGTGCTTGTAGGTGTCGTAGTCGGCGTCGGGTTCGCCGGTCGGCCGGAAGTACTCGATGTTGTCGATGCCAAAACCCCACTCCTCGCGAGGTTTCCACACCGCCTCGACGCGCATACCCATCCGCACCTCGTGCGCGTCGATATCGGCGACCAGATGCAGGAACGGGATGTCGGCGCCGTCGAGCAGCACATAGGCCGCCACGTAGGGCGGTTTGATGCGCTGACCCTTGAACGGGATGTTGATGATCGCGAACGTCGTCACCGTGCCCTTGTCGGGCAGCTCGACGAACTCGGTGGTGGGCTGGCCGGTGGCGGGATCCGCGCCGTGCGGCGGGAAATAGACCTTGCCGTTTTTGCCGGTCTTCGCGCCCAGCAGCTTGCCCTCGGCGATGGCGCGCAGGTACGCGCTTTCCTCGTGCGAGGCGGTGTGCTGGATCGTCATCTCGATGGGCGTGACGATCACGTTGACCGGTTCCCGGTGGCCCTCGGGCTGCTCCGGCACCGGCTCGGCTTCCCCGCCCAGGGCGAAGTACGCGATGTCGGTGATCGCACCCACCGGCTCGTCGGCCCAGTGCACGTGTACCCGGGCGCCGCGCTGGATGGCCCCGGGTTCGCCCGCATCCACTGCGTGTAGCAGTGGGATGTCGGCGCCGTCGAGCTTGATCAGCGCCCAGGCGAAGGGGCGGTCCAGCGGCTGGCCTTCCAGCGGCTCTGGCTGCCAGGCCCAGGACACGACGGTGCCGACTGCCGACACCGGTACCATCTCGCCCAGCGGCTCATAGGTAACCGGGTCATATTCCGCCGGAGGTACATGGACCCGGCCATCGGATCCGCGCACCCCGAGGATGCGGCGCTCACGCAGGGCGGTGAAGAACTTGCTCAGCGTGGGGCCGACCGAACGGGTGTAGTCGAAGGACAACGTCAGTGGCGCGGAGAGTGGTGGCTCAGGGTGATCGATCAGGGTCGGGCCGCTCGAACTGGGTGTCACGCCTTCGAGTAGAACAGGTTCTAAGAATGGTTTCAACATCGGGTCGGCTGGAAGGGCGAACGTCATGAAGCTGGGTTTGCAGCTGGGGTATTGGGGCGCTTCGCCGCCGGAGAACGCCGGGGAACTCGTCGCCGCGGCAGAGTCGGCCGGCTTCGACGCCGTGTTCACCGCCGAGGCGTGGGGATCCGACGCCTACACCCCGCTGGCCTGGTGGGGCTCGTCGACGCAGCGGCTGCGGCTGGGCACGTCGGTGATCCAGCTGTCCGCGCGCACCCCGACGGCCTGCGCGATGGCGGCGCTGACCCTCGATCACCTGTCCGGCGGCCGGCACATCCTCGGCCTCGGCGTATCCGGCCCGCAGGTGGTGGAGGGCTGGTACGGCCAGCGATTCCCCAAGCCGCTGGCCCGCACCCGGGAGTACATCGACATCCTGCGGCAGGTCTGGGCCCGGGAGAAGCCGGTGACCAGCGACGGCCCCCACTACCCGCTGCCGCTGAGCGGAGAGGGCACGACCGGCCTGGGCAAGGCGCTCAAGCCCATCACCCACCCGCTGCGCGCCGACATCCCGATCATGCTGGGCGCCGAGGGGCCGAAGAACATCGCGCTGGCAGCCGAGATCTGCGACGGCTGGCTGCCTATCTTCTACACCCCGCGGCTGGCCGGCATGTACAACGAATGGCTCGACGAGGGGTTCGCCCGGCCCGGGGCGCGCCGCAGCCGGGAGGACTTCGAGGTCTGTGCGACGGCCACCATCGTCATCACCGACGACCGCAGCGCCGCCTTCGCGGCGATGAAGCCCTATCTTGCCCTCTACATGGGCGGCATGGGCGCCGAGGACACCAACTTCCACGCCGACGTCTACCGCCGGATGGGCTACGCCGAGGTCGTCGACGAGGTGACGAAACTCTTCCGCAGCAACCAGAAGGACAAGGCCGCGGAGATCATCCCGGACGAACTCGTCGACGACGCCGCGATCGTCGGCGACATTGACTACGTGCGTGAGCAGGTCAAGGTGTGGGAGGCCGCGGGCGTGACCATGATGGTGGTCAACGGGCGCACTGCCGCGCAGATCAGCGAGCTTGCCACCCTGGTCTAGCGGGGTATTGCCGAACGAATAGAACGCGTTCTAGATTGGCCCGATGACAGCCTCGCAGCACACCATCGCGGGCACCGTACTGACGATGCCGGTACGGATTCGCAAGGCGGCCCAGCACATGGCGATGTTCTCGGTGGACGCCGGCGCCGCCCAGCGGATGATCGACTACAGCGGCCTGCGGGTCTGCCGTTACCTGCCCGGGCGCGCGATCGTGGTCCTGATGTTGATGCACTACATCGACGGCGACCTCGGCCAGTACCACGAGTTCGGGACCAGCGTCATGGTCAACCCGCCCGGATCGGACGCGAGCGGGCCGCGCGCGCTGCAGTCGGCGGGCGCCTTCATCCACCACCTGCCCGTCGACCAGCCGTTCACGCTGGAGGCCGGAACGAAGATCTGGGGTTACCCGAAAGTCATGGCGGACTTCACCGTTCGCGAGGGCCGCCAGTTCGGGTTCGACTGCACCGTCGACGGTCAACTGGTGATCGACATGGAATTCGGTCGCGGCCTGCCGTTTTCGCTGAGCCCGCGCCAGCAGCAGCAGCGCACCTACTCTCACCGCGACGGTGTCACCCGCGAGACGGCGTTCGAACACACGCTTGACGGCGTGCGCACGCGGTTCGGCGGGGTGCGCGTCCGGCTGGGCGATCACCCGTACGCGAAAGAGCTGGCGTCGCTGGGCCTTCCGAAGCGCGCGATGCTGTCCAGCTCCGTGGAGAACGTACAGATGACATTCGGCGACGCTCAGGAGATCTCATGACGACCGCGATGACCAGACCCGACGTCGACCTCACCGACGGCGCTTTCTACGCCGGTGACTCCCGAGCCGTCTACCGCTGGATGCGGGAGAACGAGCCCGTCTTTCGCGACCGCAACGGGTTGGCCGCCGCGTCGACGTATCAGGCCGTGATCGACGCCGAGCGCAACCCCGAGCTGTTCTCCAATGCCGGTGGCATCCGACCCGACCAGGACGGCGTCGAGATGATGATCGAGATGGACGATCCGCAACATCTGTTGCGCCGCAAGCTCGTCAACTCCGGTTTCACCCGCAAGCGAGTCAAAGACCAAGAGGCCAAGATCGTTTCGCTGTGCGACACGCTGATCGACGCGGTGTGTGAACGCGGCGAGTGCGACTTCGTCTGGGACCTGGCCGCGCCGCTGCCGATGGCGGTCATCGGCGACATGCTCGGAGTCCGCCCGGAGGAACGCAAGATGTTCCTCAAGTGGTCCGACGACTTGGTCAGCTTCTTGAGCAGCACCGCCGCGCAAGAGGATTTCCAAGTGTCCATGGATGCCTTCGCCGCCTACACCGAATACATGATGGGGATGATCGCCGCGCGCAAGGAGGAGCCGACCGACGACCTGGTCAGCGTCCTGGTGCACGCGGAGGTCGAGGGATCACGCCTGGAGGACCACCAGATCGTCACCGAGGTGCTGCTGCTGCTGATCGGTGGCGACGAGACCACTCGCCACACGCTGTCCGGCGGGACGAGGCAGCTGCTGCTGCACCCCGATCAGCACCGCCGTCTGGTCAACGACCTGGAGCTGCTGCCCAACGCGATCGAAGAGATGCTGCGCTGGACCGCGCCGGTGAAGAACATGGCGCGCACAATCACCGCCGACACCGAGTTCCACGGCACTCCGCTGCATCAGGGCGAGAAGATGATCCTGCTGTTCGAGTCGGCGAACTTCGACGAGAAGGTTTTCGACGACCCGGAGAGCTTCGACATCGAGCGCTACCCGAACAACCACCTCGCGTTCGGCTTCGGGACGCACTTCTGCCTCGGCAACCAGCTCGCCCGGCTGGAGCTGTCGATCATGCAATCTCGCCTGCTGCAACGGCTTCCGGATTTGCGGCTGGCATCCGATGCCGCGCTGCCCCTGCGGCCCGCGAACTTCGTGTCCGGCCTCGAGAAGATGCCGGTCGCGTTCACCCCGAGCGCAGCCCTGGGCTAAGCCCCGCGCGCCGAGCGTGTTCTCAGGGCGAGAATCGGGCCAAATTTTCACCGTGACTTCACGTTCGGCGGGCCCAGGCCGCGGCCAGCCGCGCCAGGATGCCGCCGCGCGTGTTTCCGGCCGTGACCCGGATTGCGATCCAACCCAGCTCCGCTAGCGCTTCGAAGCGCTCGACGTCCCTGCGGAATTGCTCGGGATCGGTCCAGTGGTGGAGTCCCTCGTAGTCGAGCGCGATTCTCATGTCGTCCCAACCCATGTCGACAACGGCGACAAGCTCTCCATACTCGCCTTGGACCGGTAGCTGGGTCTGTGGGGGTGGGTAACCGGCCTCGATGACCAGTAGTCGGAGCCACGTTTCTTGCGGTGACTGCGCTCCCGGGTCGACGAGGGTCAGCGCACGCCGCGCGCGCCGGATGTTTCGGTGGCCTTTGTACCGTTCGGCGATCAATTCGGCATCGGCAACCTTCAGCCCGGTTGCTCGGGCCAGCGCATCGGTAGCGGCCACGGCTTTGCCGACGGGATAACGACAGGCCAGGTCGAACGCGGTACGGGCCGGGGTGGTTGCGGGCATTTCACCGATGGCTTGGGTCTCGTCGTCCGCGATGGTGTCCGACCAGGTGTGGATGCCGGCCGGCGGACGACGGTGCTCGTACAGCAACTGCGCCGGCGCCCGATCATCCACCCACCTGGCGCCATGCAGTGCCGATGCCGAGAGGCCGGCGACGACCCCACGCCGCCGCGACCACAGCCAGGCAGCGTGGGCTCGCTGTACCGCGGTGAGGTTTGTGCCGCATGCCACGTAGATGTCCGGATGCAGCGAGACATATCGGCTGCGCAGCTGGTGACGCGTCAGTGCGCCCGATGCGAGCGCCTCGCTGCCGACGAATGGTCCCTGCATGCGCGAAGTGTGCCTATCGGCACCGACAACCTCGCCGAACGTGTTCTCAAGGCGAGGAAATGGCCAAAAAACCGCCCTGAGTACACGTTCGGCGCAACGGGTTAGCGGTTTTGGAAGTTGGGCTTGCGTTTCTCGGCGAAAGCCCGCGGCCCTTCCTTGGCGTCGTCGGACAGGAACACCTTGATGCCGATCTGGGTGTCGATCTTGAAGGCGTCGTTCTCGTTGAGGCCCTCCGTCTCGCGGATCGCTCGCAGGATCGCCTGCACGGCCAGGGGACCGTTGTTCTCGATGAGCTCGGCAATCTCCAGCGCCTTCGTCAGCGCCTGCCCGTCGGGGACGAGGTAGCCGATCAGGCCCATCTCCTTCGCCTCGGCGGCGGTGATGTGGCGCCCGGTCAGCAGCAGGTCGCACGCCACCGTGTACGGGATCTGCCGCACGAGCCGCACGGCCGACCCCCCCATCGGGTACAGGCTCCACTTGGCCTCCGAGATGCCGAACTTGGCGCTTTCCCCGGCGACGCGGATGTCGGTGCCCTGCAGGATCTCGGTTCCGCCCGCGATCGCGGGACCTTCGACGGCGGCGATCAGTGGTTTGGTCAGCCGGCGGCCCTTCAGCAGGGCTTCGATCCGCGACGGGTCGTAGCTGCCGTCCTTGAATGAATCGCCCGGCGGCTTTTTGGTTGCTGTCTTGAGGTCCATGCCCGCGCAGAAATAGCCACCGGCCCCGGTGAGGATGCAGCACCGGATGTCGTCGTCGTTGTCGACGCGATCCCAGGCCTGGACCATGATCTCCATCATTTCCGTGCTCAGCGCGTTACGGGCGTGTGGCCGGTTCAACGTGACGATCAGGGTGTGGCCGCGCTGCTCGACCAGCGCGTCGGGACCCGTCTGTTCGTTTGCTGGAGCGTCGGCCACGGCTACCGCCTTTCCGTCGACATGGGGGACGAGCTTGTCAAGAAATGTAACACGTTCTAATTTGGTGGCCGTGGCCCTGAATATTGCCGATCTCGCAGAGCACGCCATTGACGCTGTGCCCGACCGTGTCGCCCTGATCTGCGGCGACGAGAAGCTGACCTACGCGCAACTCGAGGAGAAGGCCAACCGCCTGGCGCACTACCTGATCGACCAGGGGGTGAAGAAGGACGACAAGGTCGGGCTCTACTGCCGCAACCGCATCGAGATCGTCATCGCGATGCTCGGCATCGTCAAGGCGGGCGCGATCCTGGTGAACATCAACTACCGCTACGTCGAGGGCGAACTGCGCTACCTGTTCGACAACTCCGACATGGTCGCGCTGGTGCACGAGCGCCAGTACTCCGACCGTGTGGCCAACGTGCTGCCGGAGACGCCGAACGTTAAGACGATCCTGGTCGTCGAGGACGGCAGCGACAACGATTACCAGCGCTATGGCGGCGTCGAGTTCTACGCGGCGATCGCGCAGGGCGCGCCCGAGCGGGACTTCGGCGAACGCAGCGCCGACGACATCTACCTGCTGTACACCGGCGGCACCACCGGCTTCCCGAAGGGCGTGATGTGGCGCCACGAGGACATCTACCGGGTGCTGCTCGGCGGAACCGACTTCGCCACAGGCGAATTCGTCAAGGACGAGTACGACCTCGCCAAGGGCGCCACCGAGAACCCGCCGATGGTCCGGTATCCGATTCCGCCGATGATCCACGGTGCCACCCAGTCGGCCACCTGGATGGCGCTCTTCGCCGGCCAAACCACCGTGCTCGCACCGGAATTCAACGCTGACGAGGTATGGCGCACGATTCACAAACACAAGGTCAACATGTTGTTCTTCACCGGCGACGCGATGGCGCGGCCGTTGCTCGATGCGCTCGAGAAGGACAACGACTATGACCTGTCGTCGCTGTTCGTGCTTGCCAGCACCGCGGCGCTGTTCTCGCCGAGCATCAAGGAGAAGCTGGTGGAGCTGCTGCCCAACCGGGTGATCACCGATTCCATCGGCTCCTCGGAGACCGGCTTCGGCGGCACCAGCATCGTCGCCAAGGACGCGCCGCACAGCGGCGGCCCGCGGGTGACGATCGACCACCGCACCGTCGTCCTCGACGAGGAGGGCAACGAGGTCAAGCCGGGCTCGGGCGTGCGGGGCTTCATCGCCAAGAAAGGCAACATTCCCGTCGGCTACTACAAGGACGAGAAGAAGACCGCCGAGACGTTCAAGACCATCAACGGCGTGCGCTACGCCATCCCCGGAGACTGGGCGCTGGTCGAGGAGGACGGCACCGTCACGATGCTGGGCCGCGGATCGGTGTCGATCAACAGCGGCGGCGAGAAGATCTACCCCGAAGAGGTCGAGGCCGCGCTCAAGGCCCACCCCGACGTCTTCGACGCCTTGGTGGTCGGGGTTCCCGACCCCCGTTACGGCCAGCACGTCGCCGCCGTCGTACAGGCCCGGCCGGGCTCGCGGCCGACGCTGTCGGAGCTGGACGGCTTCGTCCGCTCCGAGATCGCGGGATACAAAGTGCCGCGCAGCCTTTGGCTCGTCGACGAGGTCAAGCGCTCACCGGCCGGCAAACCCGACTACCGCTGGGCCAAGGAACAGACCGAGGCGCGGCCCGCCGACGACGTGCATGCCGCTCACGTAACTGCCTGACGCCCTGACCGACTTCGTCAAACAGCACGCGGGCGCGCCCGCCGGCTACTTCGGCTGGGAAGCGGCCGGACTGCGCTGGCTTGCGAGCGTCGACGGCGGCGTGCCCTGCGCGCAGGTTGTTTCTTTCGACGCGACCAGCCTGACCCTGCGGCGGCTCGAGTCGGCGGCCCCGAGCCGCGAGGCGGCGCGCGTGTTCGGCAACCGGCTCGCCGTCACGCACGACGCGGGTGGCGCGGCGTTCGGCGCGGGTCCCGACGGGTGGGAGGGGCCCGGGTTCTTCGGGCCGCTATCCCAGCCCTTGCCGATGTCGTTGCGGCGGCACCGGCGCTGGGGTGATTTCTACGCCGACGAGCGATTGGCCCCGATGGCCGAACTCGCGGCGCCCCGGCTGGACGCATCGACGCGCGACGCGGTCGATTCCGTGGCGGCGCGCTGCCGTGCCGGCGACTTCGACGACGACGACCCACCCGCCCGGCTGCACGGTGATTTGTGGAGCGGCAACGTGATGTGGACGCCCGGCGGGGTGGTCGTGATCGATCCGGCCGCGCACGCGGGGCACCGCGAGACCGACCTGGCGATGCTTGCGCTGTTCGGCTGCCCGCACTACGACATCGTCCTCGCGGGCTATCAGGAGGTGCGATCGCTGAAACCCGGCTGGCGCAACCGCATTGGGTTGCACCAGCTCTTTCCGCTGCTGGCGCACGTCGTGCTCTACGGCGGCGGATATGCGGAGCAGACGCGCGCCGCCGCCCGCGCCGCGCTGGCCGCCTGAACGCCGGGCTAGAGTCAAATCTCGATGACGATCGACGTGTGGATGCAGCATCCGACCGCGCGGTTCCTGCGCAGCGACATGCTGGCCTCGCTGCGACGCTGGACCGGTGGCACCATCCCGGACGGCGACATCCCGATCGACGCGACCGTCGCGTCGATGGATGCCGCCGACGTGGGGCTGGGCCTGCTCAGCGCGTGGCGCGGGCCCGGGGGCCTGGATCTCGTCTCCAACGACGAGGTCGCCGAATGGATTCGGTTGCACCCGAGCCGGTTTGCCGGCCTGGCCGCGGTCGATCTCGATCACCCGATGGAGGCGGTCCGCGAGCTGAGGCGCCGAGTGAGCGAGGGATTCGTGGGGCTGCGGGTGGTGCCCTGGCTGTGGAACGCGCCGCCCACCGATCGGCGCTACTACCCGCTGTTCGCCGAATGTGTCGAATCCGGCGTGCCGTTCTGCACCCAGGTCGGTCACACCGGCCCGCTGCGGCCGTCGGAGACCGGACGCCCCATCCCTTACATCGACCAGGTGGCCCTCGACTTTCCGGAGTTGGTGATCGTGTGCGGGCACGTCGGCTATCCATGGACCGAGGAGATGGTCGCCGTCGCCCGCAAGCACGAGAACGTCTACATCGACACCTCGGCCTACACGATCAAAAGGTTCCCGCAAGAGCTCGTCCGCTTCATGAAAACTCCTACCGGACAACGCAAAGTCCTGTTCGGCACCAACTACCCGATGATCGCCCACGCCCACGCGCTCGCGGGGCTCGACGAACTCGGGCTCGACGACGCGGCTCGCCGCGCCTTTCTGCGCGGCAATGCCGAACGGGTCTTCAAACTGGAGGCAGTCAAATGAACGGTGCCCAGGCCCTGATCAACACCCTGGTCGACGGCGGCGTCGACGTGTGCTTCGCCAACCCGGGCACCTCGGAAATGCACTTCGTTGCCGCTCTCGACGACGTCGCGGGGATGCGCGGTGTGCTGGCCCTCTTCGAAGGCGTCGCCACCGGCGCGGCCGACGGTTACGCGCGCATCGCCGACCGGCCGGCGGCGGTGCTGCTCCATCTGGGTCCCGGATTGGGCAACGGCCTGGCCAACCTGCACAACGCGCGCCGGGCCCGGGTGCCGATGGTGGTCGTCGTCGGCGACCACGCCACCTATCACAAGAAGTACGACGCGCCATTGGAATCCGACATCGACGCGCTGGCCGGCAGCGTCTCGGGATGGGTGCGCCGGACGGGCGGGGCCGGCGATGTCGCCGCCGACGCGGCCGAGGCCATCGCGGCCAGCCGGTCGGGCTCGTGCATTGCCACCCTGATCCTGCCCGCGGACGCGTCCTGGTCGGACGGCGCCGAGCCCGCCAAGGTGGCGCCCGCGCAACCCGCGGGTGTCGATCCGCTCCTGGCGCCCCGGGTGCTGGAGGTGCTGCGGTCGGGGGAGCCCGCGGTGATCATGCTGGGCGGGGACGCCACCCGCGGGCCCGGGCTGGCCGCGGCCGCACGGATCGCCGCGGCGACGGGCGCGCGCCTGCTCTGCGAGACGTTCCCGACGCGGCTGGAACGAGGCGCCGGCGTGCCCGCCGTCGAGCGGCTCGCGTACTTCGCCGAGGCCGCCGCGGCCCAGCTGGACGGCGCCAAACACCTGGTGCTGGCCGGCGCCAAGTCGCCGGTGTCCTTCTTCGCCTACCCGGGGATGCCCAGCGACCTGGTCCCGGCGGGCTGCGAGGTCCACACGCTCGCCGCACACAGCGGCGCGGCCGGCGCGCTGGCCGCGTTGGCCGACGAGATCGCGCCCGGGACCGTCGCGGAAGTGGCGGCCCCGTCGCGCCCGCAGCTGCCGACCGGGCAGCTGACCTCCGCGTCGGCGGCCGACGTGATCGGCGCGCTGCTGCCGGAACGGGCGATCGTCGTCGACGAGGCGAACACCTCGGGCGTGCTGCTGCCGCAGGCTACCGCCGGCGCGCCGGCCCATGACTGGCTGACGCTGACCGGTGGGGCGATCGGCTACGGCATCCCGACCGCGGTCGGCGCCGCGGTCGCCGCGCCCGAGCGTCCGGTGCTGTGCCTGGAGTCCGACGGGTCAGCCATGTACACGATTTCGGGCCTGTGGAGCCAGGCGCGGGAAAACCTCAACGTGACCACCGTCGTCTACGACAACAGCGCCTACGACATCCTGCGGATCGAGCTGGCCCGGGTGGGCGCCGGGTCTGCGCCCGGCCCCAGAGCGCTGGACCTGCTCGACTTATCGCGCCCGACAATGGATTTCGTCAAGATCAGCGAAGGGATGGGTGTTCCGGCCCGCCGCGTCACCACCGTGGAGGAATTCGCCGATGCCCTGCAAGCGGCCTTCGCCGAACCCGGGCCGCACCTGATCGACGCCGTCGTCCCGTCAATAACGCGCTAGCCCGGGGATTCGGCTGAGGAGCCATTCCGACAGCGCGTTGAGGACCTCGACGCCCGTCTCGAACACCCCATCGTGGACCTCGGCCGCCAGCGCCACGCCCCATTGCCCGGACGGTGTGGGGACGATCCCGAACTGCCGGACCAAATAGTCACCATTTACCCCCGGGCCCCAACCGCCCTTCGCCGCAAGGCCTTTGGCGGCCAGGCCCCATTGCTGGCTAGCGGTGAGGCGCTGCATCAGGTCGACGACGTCGCCCGCGTCGGGGATAGACGTCAGCTCGGCGGCGAATCGCGCCTGCCGCTGCAGGGTCCACGGTGTTTGGCCAAATGCCGTGTAGCCGCGGCGAAGTCGGCGCGATTCGACCACGGTGGCCGTGTCGCCGCCCTCGGCGATGACGCCCTGCACTAGTCGTGCCGCGTCCGCCGGATCGCCCAGGCCGGACCACAACTGCTCGGACGCGCGATTGTCGGATTCCGTGATGGCCTTCACGGCCAGGTCTTTGGCGCGCAACCAGTCACTGCGCAACGCCGCGATCGCCAGCGGCACTTTGATCGTCGACCACGCGACACCGGACCACCACCGGCCCAGCGAGTACGTGCGGTCCGGGCGGGCGATCGCGATGCCGACGCTCGCGGGCACCGCGGCGGCAAGTTGTTCGAAACTCGCTTCCAGCGCGAGCTCGAGGGGGCGGGACGTCATGTGCTTACCGGCGGATCGGCCAGACGGGTTCGCCGCAGTCGACACCCTCGGACGACAACTGGCGCTTCAGCACCTTGAAGGTCACCGTCCGCGGCAGCTCCGCGCTGACCCTGACGTACGACGGCCACTGCTTGGGTCCTAAGTCCGGTTGTTCGGCCAGGAAGGCCCGGAATTTCTCGGGGTCAAACTCGCTCCCGGGCGCCAGCACCAGCGCCGCCATCACCTGGTCACCGACGACCGGATCGGGCACCGCGTACACCGCCACCTCGGTCGCATCAGGATAGCGCAGCAGCACCCGCTCGATCGGCGCCGCGCCGAGGTTCTCGCCGTCGACCCGCATCCAATCGCCAAGTCTCCCAGCAAAGTAGGCGTAGCCGGACTCGTCGCGGTAGGCGAGGTCGCCGCTGTGATAGATGCCGCCGGCCAGCCGCTCGGCCTCGGCGGCCTCGTCGTTGTAATACCCCTCGAAACGGCCCGACCCGGCCGTGTTCACCAGCTCGCCGACCACTCCTGCCGGGCACGGCTTGCCGGTGTCGGGGTCGACGATGTCGAGCCCCTCGGTGAGCGGACCCAACGCGCCGGGCGGGGTGTCGGGGGTGCGCGCGATGGCCACCCCGCCCTCGGTGGAACCGAATCCGTCTTGCACCACACAGCCGAACCGTTGTCCGAAGCGCTCGACGTCGGCGGGCACGCCCTCGTTGCCGTACACCGCCCGCAGCGGATTGTCCGCATCGTCGGGCCGCTCGGGCGTGGCAAGAACATACGACAACGGCTTGCCGACGTAGTTGGCGTAGGTGGCGCCGTACCGGCGAACATCGGCCAGGAAGTTCGACGCGGAGAACTTGCGCCGCAAGGCCATTGACCCCCGGCACGCCGCCGCCACCGACCAGCCCACCAGCACCGCGTTGGAGTGGAACAACGGCATCGACACATAGCAGACGTCGTCGCGGCCGAGATCGAATCGCTGTGTCATCGTCACGCCGGCGATCGCGACCTTGCCGTGGCTGCACTTCACCGCCTTGGGATCACCGCTGGTGCCCGACGTGAAGATCAGCATGAAAAGGTCGGCGGCTGAGGCGGACTGGAAGCTGGGTTCGGCGTCGGAGTGCGCGGCCACCTCGTCGGCCCATTCGGCGGAGTCGACGTTGAGGTGCTCGGTATCGCCCAGTGTGGCAGCCGATTTCGCATCGGCGAGGACCAGCTGGCAGTCGGCGCGATCGATATCGCGGGCCAGCGCCTCGCCGCGGCGCACGGGATTGAGGCCGACCGGCACGATCCCCGACATCCCGGCCGCGACCAACATTGCCGAGAAGAACGGCGTGTTTTCCAGCAGCACGCCGACGTGCGGCGGTCGCGCGGGGTCGAGACGTTCGCGCAGCGTTGCCGCGATCGCGGCGCCATGCCGGATGTGATCACGCCAGCTGGTGAACGAATCCTCGAAGTAGACACCCCGGTCGTCGATCTCAGCCAGCGGCACCAGCAGGTTGGTGACCGTGAGGTCACCCGCGGCGCTAGGCAGGGGTTTCCGCCAGCTCACGGCCGATCCGACGCAGCTGGCCGGTCGCGCCGCCCAGCGCGAACTCGGTCTCTTTGGCGGCCAGGAAATAGCGGTGCACCGGGTGATCGGTGTCGACGCCGACGCCGCCGTGCACGTGCACGATGGTGTGCGCCACCCGATGTCCGGCATCGGCGGCCCAGAACGCCGCACTGGCCACGTCGATGTCCGCCGGCAGATCTTCCGAGACGCGCCAGGCCGCCTGCGTGAGCGTCAGCCGCAGTCCCTTGACGTCGATGTATCCGTCGGCCAGCCGCTGCCCGACGGCCTGGAAGCTGCCGATCGGCCGGTCGAACTGCTCGCGGGTGCGCGCGTATTCGGCCGTCATCTGCAGTCCCCGCTCGAGCGCGCCGAGCTGAAACGCGCTGCGGCCCAGGGTGGCAAGCGTCTCGAGCCAGACCACTACCTCGGCGCCGCCGACCTTCCGGCCCGCGCCCACCTCGGTCCCGTCCAGCGTCAGCTGCCCCACGCTGCCCAAGCCCGTGGTCTGCAGCGCGGTCACCGTGACGCCCGGGTCGTCGGCAGCGATCAGAAAGACGGCGGCGCCGGAATCGGTCTGGGCGGGAACCAGAAATGCGTCCGCGACCGGCCCGAAGCCGACCTGGGTGCGAGTGCCGGTGAGGCGGTAGCCATCGCCGGCGGCGACGGCCTGGACCGGCCCCTCACCCATCTCGCCGTCGAGGGCGACCGTGAGGATCTTCTCCCCGCTGACCGCCGGCGCGCCCCACTGCTGCTGCAGTTCCTCGGAGCCGAACCGGGCCAACGCCCCGGCGGCCAGGACGACCGAGTCCAGGTAGGGCACCGCGGCCAGTTGGTGGCCTAGCGCGACCAGCACGGCCGTTTGCTCGAGCACGCCGAAACCGTCGCCGCCCAGCGCCGTCGGCGCCGCGCTGGTCAAGATGTCGGCGTCGACGAGCTTGCGCCACAGCTCGCGGTCGAACCGTTGGTCAAGCCCGTCCAGCTCGCGCTGGTGTTCCGGTGTGCACACCGCGTCCACGATGGTGTCGACCAGCCCACCGAGGTCGTTCGCCGCTTCGGTTGTCGTGAAATCCATGAATGTTCGTCCTTAATTCAGCGGCTGGCTCGGGGCAATCCCAGCGCGACCATCCCGATGATGTCGCGCTGCACTTCGTTGGTACCGCCCCCGAAGGTGAGGATCAGGCACGCCCGGTGCATCCGCTCGACGCGGCCGCGCAACAGCGCACCCGGCGAGTCCGGACGCAGCGTCGCCGCGGTGCCTAGGACCTCCATCAGCAGCCGGTAGGCCTCGGTGGCCAGCTCGGTGCCAAACACCTTGGCCGCCGACGCGTCGGCCGGCCCCAGGTTCTCACTCGCCGCCGACGCCAGCTCCCAGTTGATCAGCTTGAGAACCTCGGCCTTGGCGTGCACGCGGGCAAGGTTGAGCTGCACCCACTCCGCGTCGATGAGCCGGGCCCCGCTGGCGTCCTTGGTGTGCTGCGCCCACTCACGGACCTCGCGCAGGGCCACGATGATGGGCTGCGCCGAGACCAGGGCGACCCGCTCGTGGTTCAGCTGGTTGGTCACCAGCTTCCAGCCGCCGTTCTCCTCGCCGACCAGGTTGGTCACCGGCACTCGGACGTCGGAGTAGTAGGTGGCGCTGGTGTCGGGGCCGGCCATGGTGTGTACCGGCGTCCAGGAGAAGCCGTCCGCGGTCGTCGGGACGATCAGCACCGAAATGCCCCGGTGCTTTTTCGCCTCGGCGTTGGTGCGCACCGCCAACCAGACGTAGTCCGCGTACTGAATCAGGCTGGTCCACATCTTCTGGCCGTTGACCACATAGTCGTCGCCGTCGCGGACCGCGGTGGTGCGCAGGTTGGCCAGGTCGGTGCCGGCGCCCGGCTCGGAGTAACCGATCGAGAAGTGCAGGTCGCCGGCCGCGATCTTGGGCAGGAAGAACTTCTTCTGCTCGTCGGTGCCGAAGGCCATGATCGTCGGCGCCACGCTGTTGATAGTCAGGAACGGCACCGGCGCCCCGGCGATCGCGGCCTCGTCGGTGAAGATCAACGAGTCCATCGGGGACCGGTCCTGGCCGCCGTACTCCTTGGGCCAGTTCAGGGTGAGCCAGCCGTCCTTGCCCATCTGCGCGACCGTCTCCCGGTACACGTTGCCGACGCCGATTTCGCCCTGCGTCGAGCTCAGCGCCTCGCGGCGCTCGGGGGTCATCAGCGTGGTGAAGTACGACCGCAGCTCGCGACGCAGCTCCTCCTGTTCAGGGGTGTAACTGATGCGCATTCCAGCCGTCCTTTGTTCAACATGACCGGCCATTCTGGCGGCCGCAGCTCGACCAACGGCTACCCGTTCGTCTTCCCGGTTGTAACACGTTCTAGTCTGGGAATCCAGCGACCGTTTCGCCAGACGCACCGGGGCCCTATGGTGGAGCTACCTACCGATGGGGCGCGTGCTCAGGTTGAAGGCCAGGTTCAAGGAGGGTGCCGTGCGGGTGATCGTCGATCGTGACCGGTGTGAAGGTAACGCGGTGTGCTTGGGAATCGCGCCGGATATCTTCGACCTGGACGATGAGGACTATGCGGTCGTGAAGACCGATCCGATTCCCTCCGACCAAGAACAACTGGCCGAGCAGGCGATCGCCGAATGCCCGCGCGCTGCGTTGCTGCGCGAGGGCTAGGCCGCGACCGGCACCGGTAACCCGAAACTAGAGGTATTCATAAATTGACTAGCAGCACGAACGCGACCGATCTATCCGGAAAGGTCGCGGTGGTGACCGGTGCGGCCGCGGGGCTGGGACGGGCCGAGGCGCTGGGCCTGGCCCGGCTGGGCGCCACCGTCGTCGTCAACGACATCGCCACCGCGCTGGACGCTTCCGACGTCATCGACGAGATCAGCGCCGCCGGCTCCAAAGCCGTCGCCGTTGCCGGCGACATCAGCCAGCGCGCGACCGCCGACGAGCTGGTGGCCACGGCCGACGGCCTGGGCGGCCTGGACATCGTGGTGAACAACGCCGGGATCACCCGCGACCGGATGCTGTTCAACATGTCCGACGAGGAATGGGACCTCGTCATCGCGGTTCATCTGCGCGGCCATTTCCTGCTCACGCGCAACGCGGCCACCTACTGGCGCTCCAAGGCCAAGGACGCGGGCGGATCGGTCTTCGGCCGGATCGTCAACACCGCGTCAGAGGCGGGCCTGGTGGGGCCCGTAGGGCAGGCCAACTACGGGGCCGCCAAGGCGGGCATCATCTCGCTGACCTTGACGGCCGCCCGGGCGCTGGGCCGTTACGGGGTCTGCGCCAACGCGATCTGTCCGCGGGCCCGCACCGCCATGACGGCCGACGTGTTCGGCGACGCACCAGATATAGAGGAAGGCGGCGTCGACCCGCTGTCGCCGGAGCACGTGGTGAACCTGGTCCAGTTCCTGTCATCGCCCGCCGCCGCGGAGGTCAACGGGCAGGTGTTCATCGTTTACGGTCCTCAGGTGACGTTGGTTGCGGCACCGACCGCTGAGCACAGGTTCATCGCCGAGGGAGCGGCCTGGGACCCGGCTGCACTGAGCAATACGTTGCAGGATTACTTTGCTGGACGTGATTCGGAAAAGAATTTTTCCGCGACTGGGCTGATGGAGCAATAGCGATGTAGGGCTAGTCGACGGGGGGGAATCGGCCAGTAGAACATGTGTCAGATTGATAACGGCGCAACGGCCTGACCTGGACAAATTAACGTTTTGGATAGAGAAATGCTGTTCATTGACAGCGTGCACTTTCTCTGAGTTAATATGATCCGGCTCACTCCGAGCCGCTTGTGTCCGAAGGCCGCGCTAAGGCGAAACATAGGCTTCGCCGCGAGCAGCAGAGGGGGGTGCCTGAGTTGAGAGAGCAACTTGCGGTGCCCGCTCGCGCTGTCGGCGGGTTCTTCGAGATGATGATCGATACGGGCCGCGCGGCTTTCCGCCGGCCGTTTCAATTCGGCGAGTTTCTGGACCAGACGTGGATGATCGCCCGCGTCTCACTGGTCCCCACCCTGCTGGTGTCCATCCCCTTCACCGTCCTGGTGGCATTCACCCTCAACATCCTGCTGCGCGAAATCGGTGCGGCCGACTTATCCGGCGCCGGAACGGCATTCGGCACCATCACCCAGCTGGGCCCGGTGGTGACGGTCCTCGTCGTGGCCGGGGCCGGGGCCACCGCGATCTGCGCCGACCTGGGTGCCCGCACCATCCGCGAGGAAATCGACGCGATGCGGGTGCTGGGCATCGACCCGATCCAACGGCTCGTCGTCCCAAGGGTTTTGGCGTCCACCGTGGTCGCGCTGTTGCTCAACGGTCTGGTGTGCGCGATCGGTTTGTCCGGCGGCTATGTGTTCTCCGTCTTCCTTCAGGGCGTCAACCCCGGCGCGTTCATCAACGGGCTGACGGTTCTCACCGGGCTGCGCGAGCTGGTGCTCGCCGAAGTGAAGGCGCTGCTGTTCGGTGTGATGGCCGGCCTCGTCGGGTGTTACCGCGGCCTCACCGTCAAGGGCGGGCCCAAGGGCGTCGGCAATGCCGTCAACGAAACCGTCGTCTACGCGTTCATCTGCCTGTTCGTCATCAACGTGGTCATGACCGCCATCGGCGTGCGGATTACGGCTAAGTGATGAGACGAGTGGGCAACCGATGAGCTACGACATCACTTACCGGTTACGCAATGCGGTGTCGCGGGTGCTCCAAGGGCCGGTTGACGACTTCGGCGAGCAGGCCCTGTTCTTCGGCGAAACCATTCGTTACGTCCCTAACGCGCTCACCCGCTACCGCAAGGAGACGATCCGCAACGTTGCCGAGATGACGATGGGCGCAGGCGCGCTCGTCATGATCGGTGGCACGGTCGGCGTCGCGGCCTTCCTGACGCTGGCCTCCGGTGGGGTCATCGCCGTGCAAGGCTATGCGTCACTGGGCAATATCGGTATCGAGGCGCTGACCGGCTTCCTCTCGGCATTCCTCAACGTCCGCGTGGTCGCCCCGGTGATCGCGGGCATCGCGCTGGCGGCCACCATCGGTGCCGGCGCCACCGCGCAACTGGGTGCCATGCGGGTATCCGAAGAGATCGACGCCGTCGAATGCATGGCGGTGCACTCGGTTTCCTACCTGGTGTCGACACGCTTGATCGCCGGTCTCATCGCGATCGTTCCGCTGTACTCGCTGTCGGTGCTCGCCGCGTTCTTTGCCGCCCGGTTCACCACCGTGTACATCAACGGGCAATCCAAAGGCCTCTACGACCACTACTTCAATACCTTCCTCATCCCGTCGGACCTGTTGTGGTCGTTCCTGCAGGCGATCGTGATGTCCATCGCGGTGATGCTCGTCCATACCTATTACGGCTACAACGCCCATGGCGGACCGGTCGGCGTGGGCATCGCGGTCGGCCAGGCCGTGCGCACCTCGCTGATCGTCGTCGTCGTCATTACTTTGTTCATCTCGCTCGCCGTTTATGGCGCGTCCGGTAACTTCAACCTCTCCGGATAAGAGGACCGCTTAAAAGACATGGCAGAAGGCGAATCGCGACGTAGCACCGTCCGGCTGGCAGCAGCGCTGCTGGCCGGCTTGATAGTGGCGTTCACCGTCGGGACTTACCTCTCCTACACGGCGGCTTTCGCCTCGATCGACACGGTCACCGTCTCGGCGCCGCGGGCCGGACTGGTCATGGACAAGGGCGCCAAGGTCAAATACCGGGGCCTTCAGATCGGCAAGGTCTCCGACATCAGCTACAGCGGCGACCAGGCCCGGCTGACGCTGGCCATCAACAGCGACCAGATGCACTTCATCCCGTCTAACGCGGCGGTACACATCGCGGGCAACACCATCTTCGGGGCCAAGTCGGTGGAATTCATTCCGCCCCAGACGCCCTCGCCGACGACGCTGCGCCCCGACGCGCATGTGGAGGCCTCGGCGGTGTCGCTGGAAGTCAACACCTTGTTCCAGTCGCTGATCAACCTGCTGCACAAGATCGACCCGGTCGAGTTGAACGGGACGCTCAGCGCGCTGGCCGAAGGCTTGCGCGGCCACGGTGACGACTTCGGCTCGCTGCTCTCCGGACTGAATACGCTGGCGCGGCAATCGAACCCGAAGCTGCCCGCCCTGCAAGAGGACTTCCGCAAGACCGGCATCGTCACCAACAACTACGCCGACGCCGCACCCGACCTGAATACCGTGTTCGACAACCTGCCGACGATCAACCGGACGGTCGTCGACAAACAGAAGGACCTCAACGACACGCTGCTGGCAACGATCGGTCTGGCAAACAACGCCTACGATACGTTGGCGCCGGCCGAGCAGAACTTGATCGACGCCATCAACAGGCTGCGGGCCCCGATCAAGGTGGCCCACGACTACTCGCCGGAATTCGGCTGCCTGTTCGCCGGTATCGAGCGCGGTATCAAGGAATTCGCCCCGCTGCTCGGTGTCCGCAAGGCGGGTCTGTTCACGTCCTCGAGCTTCGTGCTGGGCGCGCCCTCGTACACCTATCCGGAGTCGCTGCCGATCGTCAACGCCTCCGGAGGCCCGAACTGCCGCGGTCTGCCCGACATCCCGACCAAGCAGACCGGCGGATCGTTCTACCGCGCGCCTTTCCTGGTCACCGACAACGCCAACGTCCCGTACGAGCCGTTCACCGAACTTCAGTTCGACGCACCCTCGACGCTGCAGTTCTTGTTCCATGGCGCCTTCGCGGAACGGGATGACTTCTGATGGCGGCCACCGCGGGCATGCCGTCGCACCGGTCGATGGTGATCAAGGTCAGCATCTTCGCCGTGGCGATGCTGATCGTGGCCTCGGGTCTGGTGGTGATCTTCGGTGATTTGCGGTTCGGTTCCGAAAACACCTACCACGCAACCTTTATCGACGTGACCAAGCTGAAGGCCGGCCAGAAGGTACGCATCGCCGGCGTGCCAGTCGGCTCGGTGTCCGGCGTAAAGCTCAACCCCGACAACACCATTGACGTGAAATTCGGTGTCGACCAGCGTTACACCCTGTATTCGTCGACGCGTGCGGTGATCCGATACGAAAACCTGGTCGGTGACCGGTTCCTCGAAATCACCTCCGGGCCCGGGGAACTGCGCAAGCTGGCGCCGGGCGGCACGATCAATGCCCAACACACCCAACCCGCGCTGGATCTCGATGCGCTGTTGGGCGGGCTGCGGCCGCTGGTCAAGGGCCTGGACGCCGAGAAGGTCAACACCATCAGCAGCGCGGTCATCCAGTTGCTGCAGGGCCAGGGTGGAGCGTTGTCGAACGTGCTGGCCGATACCAGTGCGTTCTCGACGGCGCTGGGGCAGCGCGACCAACTCATCGGTGACACCATCAACAACCTCAACACGGTGCTGGGAACCGTCGACCAAAAGAGCGCACAGTTCTCCGCCAGCGTCGACCAGCTGCAGCAATTGATCAGCGGACTGGCCAAGAACAAGGACGTGATCGCCGGCGCCATCCCGCCGCTGGCGTCGACCACGACGGATTTGACGGAGCTGCTGAAGAATTCGCGCCGGCCCCTGCAGGGCATCCTGGAAAATACCCGGCCGCTCGCGACCGAGCTCGACAACCGAAAGGCCGAGGTAAACAACGACGTTGAGCAGCTGGGCGAGGACTACCTGCGGCTGGCGGCGCTCGGCGCCTACGGGTCGTTCTTCAACATCTACTTCTGCTCGGTCTCGCTCAAGATCAACGGACCGGCGGGCAGTGACATCTTGATAAACATGGGTGGCCAGGTGGATCCCAGCAAGGGGAGGTGCTCGTTTGTCAAGTAGTGGAAAGCGCGACCGCGACCCGCTGCGCACCGGCATCTTCGGCGTGGTGCTGGTGGTCTGCGTCGTGTTGCTCGCCTTCGGCTACGCCGGGCTGCCGTTTTGGCCGCAGGGCAAGACGTACGACGCCTACTTCAGTGACGCCGGCGGCATCTCGCCCGGCAACGCCGTATACGTCTCGGGCTTGAAGGTCGGCAAAGTGCAGTCCGTCGGCCTGGCCGGGGACAGCGCCAAGGTGACCTTCAGCGTCGACCGCCACGTCGCCGTCGGTGACCAGTCACTCGCGGCCATCCGCACCGACACCATCCTCGGCGAGCGCTCCATTTCCGTGACCCCGGCCGGCACCGGTAAGGGCACCACCATTCCGCTGAGCCGGACGACCACCCCCTACACATTGGCCGGCGCGCTCGAGGATCTGGGTCAAAACGCGAACGATCTGAACAAGCCGCGGTTCGAGCAGTCCCTGAACGTGCTCAGCGACACGCTGCGCGACGCCACCCCGCAGCTGCGCGGCGCGCTGGACGGGGTGACGTCGCTGTCCCGTACCCTGAACCGCCGTGACGAAGCGTTGCAGGGACTGCTGGCGCACGCGAAGTCGGTGACGTCGGTGCTGGCGCAGCGCGCCGATCAGGTCAATAGGCTGGTCGACGACGGTAACGAGTTGTTCGCCGCGCTCGACGAGCGGCGCGCCGCGATCGGTCAGCTGATCGCGGGTATCGGCCCGTTGGCACAACAGATTTCCGGTTTCGTCGCCGACAACCGAAAAGAGTTCGGCCCGGCCCTAAGCAAGCTGAACCAGGTGCTCTCCAATCTCAACGAGCGCCGCGACTACATCACCGAGGCCCTCAAACGACTGCCCACCTACGCCACCGAACTGGGTGAGGTGGTCGGCTCCGGGCCCGGGTTCAACGTCAACGTCTACAGCGTGCTCCCCGCGCCGATGATGGCGATGGTGTTCGACTTCTTCTACCAGCCCGGCAAGCTGCCGGCCAGCCTGTCGGACTACCTGCGTGGACTGATTCAAGAACGCTGGGTGATCAGGCCGAAGTCACCATGACCACTCGGATCGCCGGCAGCCGGGGGCTGCGCTACGCCACCGTCATCGCGCTCGTCGCGGTGCTGGTGGGGGGCGTGTATGTCCTTTCGTCGCAAGGCAATAACCGAACGATCGTCGGCTACTTCACCTCTGCCGTCGGTCTCTATCCCGGCGATCAGGTGCGCGTTCTCGGCGTCCCGATCGGCTCGATCGACACGATCGAACCGCGGCCGTCCGACGTGAAGATCACCATGTCGGTGTCCAAGGACGTGAAAATCCCGAAGGACGCCAAGGCCGTCATCATCTCGCCCAACCTGGTGTCGGCGCGGTTCATTCAGCTCGCGCCGGCATACACCGGTGGGGCGGCGCTGCCCGATGGCGGAAGCATCGACCTGAATCACACCGCGGTCCCGGTGGAATGGGACGAGGTGAAACAGGCCCTGACCCAGTTGGCCGTACAGCTCGGTCCCACGGCGGCGTCGGCGCAGGGTCCGTTGGGACGAGCGATCAACCAGGCCGCCGACACGCTCGACGGCAAGGGCGAATCGTTCCACAACGCGCTGCGTGAACTTTCGCAAGC
>NZ_MBEM01000107.1:0-5137 GCF_001954045.1 Mycobacterium sp. SP-6446
AACTCGCCGCGATGGGACACGCCGCCTGGCTGGTCGGCCCACAGCGCGCGTAACACGGCCAACTGCTCGTCGGCCCGTCGGCCCCGGCTGTCGAAATCCGCGCCGCATGCCTCGAGCTCTTCCCTGAGCCAGCCAACGCCGACGCACAGCCGCAGCCTGCCGCCCGAGAGCGCGTCGACGGTCGCGGCGCGTTTGGCGAGCACCACCGGATGGTGGTTGGGCAGCACCAAAACGCCGGTGGCCAACCCCAGCCGGCTGGTGTGGCCGGCGAGAAACGCCAATAGGTCGAGGGGGTCGGGGATCGGGCAGTCGGCCGCCAGCCCGACTCGTCCCGAATTGTCGTAGGGATACACGCTGTCGTACCGGGTGACCAGGACGGTGTGCTCCACAACGACGATCGATTCGAACCCGCACCGCTCGAGGTGGCTTGCGAAGGTCACCATCCAACCGGGATCCGCGGTGACGCCGTCGGCGACCGGGGCGACGACGGAAACCTTCATGGCACCCGAAGCTAACAGGTGGTCCTCGTCAGACGGCGGGAGGCGCGACCGAGGCGCGCACGGCCTCGGCCAGCCTGGCCGCCCGGCGATCCGTGAACACGTCCTCGAGCATCACCGGCCGGCCGTCGGGGCCCGTCAGCGGAACGCGCCAGTTCGGGTATTCGTCGGTGGTGCCGGGCTGATTCTGCGTCCTGCGGTCCCCGACGGCGTCGGTCAGCGCCACCCCCAGCAGACGCGAAGGCGTCCGGCCCAGGTATCGGTGCAGCGCGAGGACGATCTGTTCGGGGTCTGCAAGGTCGGGCTCGTTTTCGCCCAGCAGCCCAACCCGGCGCAGTTCGGCCAGCCAGGCCGCCAGTTCGGCGCGGTCGGACTCGAGCTCCGCCTCGACGGGCCGAGTCAGCAAGCCCAGCGACTCCCGCAGCCGCACATGGTCGCCGGCCAGATAGCCGGCGGTCGGCGGCAGGTCGTGGGTGGTGACCGACGACAGGCAGTATTCGCGCCAGCGCTCGGCCGGCAAGGGCCCGCCGTTACCGTCCCGATCCAATTCGAACCAGAGGATCGAGGTGCCCAGCAGGCCGCGGAGTAATAGGTAGTCCCGCACCCACGGTTCGACCGTGCCCAGATCCTCGCCGACGACTAGGGCGCCGGCCCGGTGCGCTTCCAGGGCGACGATCCCGATCATCGCCTCGTGGTCGTAACGCACGTAGGTGCCCTCGGTGGGCCGCGCGCCGTCGGGAATCCACCACAGCCGAAACAATCCGATGATGTGGTCGATGCGCACGCCGCCGGCATGGCGCAGCACCGAGGAGATCAGCGCGCGGAACGGCCGGTACTCCTGCTCTTCGAGCCGGTCGGGCCGCCACGGCGGTTGCGACCAGTCCTGGCCCAGCTGGTTGAACTCGTCCGGCGGCGCCCCCGCGGTCACGCCGAGCGCCATCGCGTCCTGCAGGGCCCACGCGTCGGCACCGTTGGGGTGCACGCCGACGGCCAGGTCGTGCATGACGCCGATGGCCATTCCGGCCCGCCGCGCCTGCGATTGCGCCAGGGCGAGCTGCTCGTCCAGCTGCCATTGCATCCAGCGGTGGAAATCGACTGTCTCCGAATGCTTTTCGACGAATCGTGCGACACCGGCTCCCGTGGGATGCCGCAGGAAGCTCGGCCAGTGATGCCAGTCGCCGCCGTACTTCTCGGCCAGCGCGCACCAGGTGGCGAAGTCGTCGAGCGCACGACCTTCACGGTCCCGGAATGCCGCATAGGCCAGCTCGCGACCCGCCGACCGGGGTGCCCGATGCAGCAGCTTGAGAGCCGACCGCTTCGCCCGCCAGGCGCTGTCGCGGTCGATGGCGTCGAGCTCGGCGGCCCGTTGCTGGACTTCCGAGCGCAACCGCCGCACCCGGCCGCGCTTGGTCAGTTCGGAGTATTCGGGGATGGCCTCGACGCGAAGGTAGAGCGGGTTGAAGAAGCGGCGCGACGTCGGCAGGTACGGCGACGGCTCCATCGGAACAGTCGGAGTGGCCGCGTGCAGCGGATTGACCAGCACATAGTCGGCGTCGTGGCGGGATGCCGACCACACCGCGAGATCGGTCAGATCGGTCAGGTCGCCGACGCCCCACGAGTGTCGGGACCGCACGCTGTAGAGCTGAGCGGCCAGTCCCCACGCGCGGCGGGCGCCGAGTTGCTCCGGCAGCCCCAACCAGTCGGGCGTCATGATCAGCGCGGCGCTGGTCTCGGAGTCGCCGGAACGCAAATGCACCCGGTGGTAGCCCAGCGGCAGGTCGGCCGGCAACAGGAAGCTGGCCTCCCCGACCCAGCGGCCGTCCAGATCGAACGGGGGAGAGAAGTTGTCCACCTGCTGGATCCCGCCGTGCACCGTGCCGTCCTCGAGCTGCAGCCACACCTCGGCGGGATGACCGTGCGTCACGTGCACCCAGAACCGCGTCGGCGCGCCGGTGCGCCCGACGATGGTCGCCGGCAATCGGCGTTCCCAATACGCGCGCAGTTGCGCCGTCATGGCCGCGTTGCGCTCCTGCTCGGTGCCGGCGGCCACACCGAGGGCCGCGAGCACCGCCACCAGCGTGGTGTCGCTGACCTGCACCCCCCGGCCCGTCCAGTCCTCGTAGGCGGTCGCGATGCCGAACCGCCTGGCAAGTTCGACCAGCGAGGGTGCGAGCTCAGTCATGTCGCACATCTTGCGTCCATGACCCGGCCGGCAGCGACTCGGCTCGGCGTCACCCTGCTTTGCCGGTGACCGCTCCACCCCCTGTTCGTTCGCAGGTCAGCAAGTGTTCAACCAAACGTCTCGTCAACAGGACGGGGCCGCAAATTGCCGCTACCATTCCTAGGACACCAAGAAATCCGGCCGGGGGGATCAGCGGGGCTGGGTTCAGGGATATAGCAATACGTAAAAGCGAACGCGAATCTCGCCGCATGGCGATGTGTTTGCGGGTGCCTTACGGTTATCGGGTAGTTCGCGCGCCGGACAACGTCCAGGCGTTCTAGCAGACCGGATGGTGAAAATAACGTGGCGGAGGAAAGTCGCGGACAGCGTGGGTCGGGATACGGCCTCGGTTTGTCGACCCGGACCCAGGTAACCGGCTACCAGTTCCTGGCCCGGCGGACGGCAATGGCGCTGACCCGCTGGCGGGTTCGTATGGAGATCGAGCCCGGGCGCCGGCAGAACCTGGCCGTGGTCGCGTCGATTTCCGCGGCGCTCGTGATCTGCCTGGGAGCGTTGCTGTGGTCGTTCATCAGCCCGTCGGGCCAGATCAACGAGTCGCCGATCATCGCGGACCGCGACTCGGGCGCGCTGTACGTCCGCGTCGGTGACAAGTTGTACCCGGCGCTGAATCTCGCGTCGGCGCGGCTGATCACTGGGCGCCCGGACAACCCGCACCTGGTTCGCTCCAGCCAGATCGCCAAACTCCCGCGCGGCCCGATGGTCGGCATCCCCGGTGCGCCGTCGACTTTCGGGCCCACCAGCCCCTCCTCGTCCTCATGGCTGGTGTGCGACACCATCGCCTCGACCGGAGCCGGCTCCCCGTCGGGGGTGACCGTGACGGTGATCGACGGAACCCCGGACCTCGGCGGCCACCGGCGGGTGCTGACCGGATCGGACGCGGTGGTACTGAGCTACGGCGGCGACGCATGGGTCATCCGGGACGGACGCCGGTCGCGTGTTGACGGCGCGAACCGGGCGGTGCTGCTGCCGCTCGGAATGACGCCCGAGCAAGTCAGCATGGCGAAGCCGATGAGCCGCGCCCTATTCGACGCGTTGCCGGTGGGGCCCGAACTGACTGTGCCGGAAATCCAGAACGCGGGCACTCCGGCGACGTTCCCGGGAGCTCCCGGGCCGGTGGGCACCGTGCTGGTCACCCCGCAAATCAGTGGGCCGCAACAGTATTCGCTGGTGCTGGCCGACGGTGTGCAGACGCTGCCACCGCTGGTAGCTCAGATCCTGCAGAATGCCGGCGGTCCGTCCAACGCCAAGCCCGTGACCGTCGAACCCGCGGCGCTGGCGAAAATGCCGGTGGTCAACAAGCTGGATCTCTCGTCCTATCCGGACAACCCGTTGAACGTGATGGACATCCGGGAGAACCCGGCGACGTGCTGGTGGTGGGAGAAGACGTCCGGGGAGAACCGGGCTCGCATTCAGGTCATCTCCGGGCCGACCATCCCGGTCGCCCAGGGCAACACCAACCGGGTCGTGTCGCTGGTCAAGGCCGATACGAGCGGCCGCGAGGCCGACCAGGTCTACTTCGGACCCAACTTCGCGAACTTCGTGGCCGTCACCGGTAACGACCCCGGCGCCAAGACGACCGAATCCCTGTGGTGGCTCACCGATGCGGGCGCCCGGTTCGGAGTGGACGACACCCGCGATGTGCGCGAGGCGTTGGGATTGCAAACAAAGCCGAGTCAGGCTCCGTGGGTGGCGCTGCGCCTGCTGCCGCAGGGACCGACGCTGTCGCGAGCGGACGCGTTGGTCCAGCACGACACCCTTCCGATGGATATGTCCCCTGCAGAGTTGGCGGTACCGAAGTGAAACGTGGTTTTGCCCGGCCCACACCGGAGAAGCCCCCGGTAATCAAGCCGGAGAACATCGTCCTCCCAACGCCGTTGAGCGTTCCGCCGCCGGAAGGCAAACCGACGTGGCTGATCGTGGTGGGCGTTCTCGTCGTCGGCCTGCTGATCGGCATGGTGGCGATGGTCTTCGCCAGCGGCTCGCGCGTATTCGGCGGCGCCGGAGCGATTTTCCCGATCTTCATGATCGGTGGTGTCGCGATGATGATGTTCGGTGGCCGGTTCGGCGGCCAGCAGCAGATGAGCCGGCCGAAGCTGGACTCGATGCGCGCCCAGTTCATGTTGATGCTGGACATGCTGCGCGACACCGCCCACGAGTCGGCGGACAGCATGGACGCCAACTACCGGTGGTTCCACCCGGCGCCGGACACGCTGGCGGCCGCGGTGGGGTCGCCGCGGATGTGGGAACGCAAGCCCGACGGCAAGGACCTCAACTTCGGTGTCGTCCGGGTCGGTGTGGGCATGACGCGCCCCGAGGTGACGTGGGGTGAGCCCCAGAACATGCCGACCGACATCGAGCTGGAGCCGGTGACCGGTAAGGCGCTACAGGAGTTCGGGCG
>NZ_MBEM01000108.1:0-4040 GCF_001954045.1 Mycobacterium sp. SP-6446
CGCCGGGAAACCGACCTCGCGGAGCTCAGCCGCCGAATCACCGCGACCGGCGTCACCGGTCTCACCGACGCCACCCCGAACTCGACGGGTCGGGCACCGTGCGGGACAACATCAGGGTTCCGGCGGAAATGGCTGTCGGATCGAAGTTTTCGACGAACATGAAGATGTATGGCCTGCCCTACCGCATCACCAGCACGGTGACGGCGTTGAAACCCAACGAATTGGTCGAGTGGCGCCATCCGCTGGGACACCGCTGGCGGTGGGAATTCGAGTCGCTCTCGCCCACCCGGACGCGGGTCACCGAGACGTTCGACTATCGCGACGCGGGGACGGTGAAGAACGCACTGAGGTACTACGAGCTGATGGGGTTCGCGAAGGCCAACGCGTCGCGCATCGAGGCGACGTTGGCCAAGCTGCGCGACCGCTACGGGGCGCAGTAGCAACTGAACGCGAGGGCGCGGCCAATCGTGTCCTTCCGGGAGCCATAGCGCTCAACAGTCGTCGGAAGGACTCCGCCTCGATGCTCGAACACGTGCCTGCCGCCAACGCAAAAGCGGACCGCTTCGGGCGAGCGCTGACGATCTCGGGGCACATCATCGGTCGCTACGGCCTGGTGGTGGTCTTGGCCTGGATCGGATTCGGCAAGTACGTGAAGATGGAATCCCGGGTGCTCATCGAACACAGCCCGCTAATGAGCTGGATCTACCAGGTGGCCGGGGTCACCACCGTCGCGCGTGGCCTGGGCACGATGGAAATCGTTGCCGCGCTTCTCATTGCGCTGCGGCCGGCATGGCCACGCGCATCGGCGGTCGGCAGCGCGCTGGCGGTGGTGCTCTTTGCGGGAACGATCAGCTTCCTGTTCACCACCCCGGGTGTTGTCTCGACCCACGCGGCCGGCATTCCCGTGCTGTCGGCGCTGCCCGGCCAATTCCTGCTCAAGGACCTCGTGCTGTTCGGCGTCGCCCTGTGGACTTTGGGCGACGCGCTTGCGGCCCGAAAAGCGTTCCCCTGATCAGCTTCTTGGCCGAGTCCACCGTGGCCGCGTAGTCCTCGGGGGTGAGGCTGGCCGCCCGCTCGGTCAGGCCGCGCGTCAGGGCATAGATGGCGTTGACCGCGGCGCTCGGGTCGGTGCCGGCTGGAAGCGCCTTCCGCGTCAAGGCGTCCTCGATGATCTCATTGATGGTGTCGCGCAACGCTTTTAGCCCCGAGTAACTCGTCCGGCCGCTGCGCGGCGCCCGCTGGGCGCGCATCGCCCGGTCGAACCCGGCCAGATAGGGATACTCGCGCATCAACCGCTCGGATTCGTCGAGCACCGCCTCGATGCGGTCGACGACGTCGTCGGCCCTCGCCGCGGCGGCGCGCAGCCGCGGTGAGGCAACCTCGTCGATTTCGGCGACGGTCGCGGCGAGCAACTCGGACTTGTTCGAGAAATAGTGGTACAGGCTGCCACTGGTCATTTCGGCCGCCCTGGCGATCTCGCGGATGGTCGCCCGCGAGTACCCCACCTCCGCCACGCAGCGCATGGCCGCCACGAGGATTCGCGCGCGGGTCTGCGCGCCATCGGCGCCCGTCGGGCGGCCCAACTGCGGCGGCGCCGTCTTCATCCGCCGCACCTCCGCGCCGAAGCCGAGATCGAATTGATCGCTCGATTATATTTGACGGTGTTAACGGACAGTGAGGACCTCACCATGGCGCGGGCACAACTGGGCCGCCCCGCCGGCGCCAGCGGCGATAAGACCCGCCGCCGAATCGTCGCCGCCACCATGCGCTGCGTTGCCAGGGTGGGCTACTCGCGGGCCACCATCCGCGAGATAGCCCGCACGGCGGACGTGACCAGCGCCAGCTTGTACAACTACTTCCCCACCAAGTCGGAGCTGATCGAGGCGGCGATCGCGGCCAGAACGGACGTCGCATTGCCGCGGCTGCGGGCGGCGGCCGCCCGGCCGGGCCACATCATCGACCGAATCGAAGCGGTGCTCGACGAGTCCGGCCGGCTGATGCGCGAGTACCCCGACCTGGCCGCGTTCGAGTGGGCGATCCGGTCCGAGAGCGCGCTCGCCCCCGACTCCGGCGCGCCGGGCGGCGAGGGGTTTCAGGCGTTCCGCGAAATCATCGAGACCATCGTCGAAGACGACCACCAGCGCGGCGCCGTCGAAGCGATCTACTCGCTGATCTACGGCCTGACCGAGCTGGCGGCGACGCTGCCGCCGGACGACTACCACGCGGCGCTGGCCGCGGCCAAGCGACTGATCAGGGGCACGTTGCTGAATCCGAGCGACCGGCGTCCCTAGCCGAAGACCGCCGAAACTGCGACCAGCGCGTCATTTCGGCGCAAACATGCGCGCTGAGCGCAGACTCGATGCGGACGCGGCCTTGATATGATCAAATGATTGATTATATAGTCGGGTCACGAAGAGGAAGTCCGAAACCTTGACCGAGACGGTTGGGTATGCGTTCGACGTCGAAGCGCTGCGACGTAAGTACGCCGAAGAGCGGGCGCGGCGGCTGCGCCCGGACGGAATCGCGCAGTACCTGGAAACGGCGGGCGCCTTCGCCCGATTCGCCGACGACCCCTGGGCGGACGGCGACTTCACCCGCGAGCCGCTCAACGACGAGGTTGACGTGGCGGTCATCGGGGCCGGTTTCGGCGGGCTGCTGACCGGGGCGCGGCTGCGCGAACACGGCGTCGAAAGCGTGCGGCTGATCGACAGGGCCGCCGACGTGGGCGGCACCTGGTACTGGAACCGGTATCCGGGCATCGCCTGCGACGTCGAGTCCTATGTGTACATGCCCTTGCTGGAGGAACTCGGCTACATCCCAAGCGACAAGTACGCCAAGGGCTCGGAGATCTTCGGGCACTGCCGGCGCATCGCCGAGCGCTACAACCTCTACCGCGACGCGTGCCTGCACACCGACGTGCACGAGATACGTTGGGACGCCGAGGATTCGCGCTGGATAATCCGGACGAATCACGGCGACGAAATGCGGGCCAGGTTCGTCTGCATGGCCAACGGGTATCAGGCCAAGCCGAAGCTGCCCGGAATCGCCGGACTCGGCCGTTTCCGCGGCCACGCCTTCCACACCAGCCGGTGGGACTACGACTACACCGGCGAGCAACTGCAGAACCTGGCCGGCAAGCGCGTCGGCATCATCGGCACCGGCGCCACGGCGGTCCAGTGTGTCCCGCACCTCGGCGCGGCGGCCGGGCGACTGTACGTCTTCCAGCGCACGCCGTCATCGGTCGACGTCCGGGCCAACCGGCCCACGGATGCCCAGTGGGCCAACGGATTACGGCCCGGCTGGCAGCGCGAACGCATACGAAACTTCCAAATCCTGACCGCGGGCGGCCGGGCCGAGGAAGATCTGGTCGCCGACGCCTGGACGAGCATCACCCGCAAGCTCCCGGTCATGCGCCAGGACGGTGCCGGCTCGCCGGGCCCGGACATCGAACTCGCCGACTTCGCCAAGATGGAGGAGATCCGCGCGCGAGTCGAGGAGCTCGTGACCGACCCCACGACCGCCGAGGCGCTCAAGCCGTGGTACGGCTACTTCTGCAAGCGCCCCTGCTTTCACGACGACTATCTGCAGACGTTCAACCGCGACAACGTCACCCTGGTCGACACCCGCGGTCGCGGCGTGGAACGCATCACCGAAACCGGGGTGGTCGTCGACGGGGTGACCTACGAACTCGATTGCCTCATCTTCGCGACGGGATTCGAGGTCGGCACGGACTATTGCCGGCGCACGGGCTTCGAGCTGATCGGCCGCGACGGCATCACGCTCACCGACCGGTGGCGCGACGGGGTGCGCACCTTCCAGGGCCTGTGCGCGAACGCGTTTCCCAACTGCTTCATCGAAAGCATCGCCCAGGCGGGCCTCACGGTGAACTTCCCCTACTTGCTGGACGTGCAGGCGACCCACGCGGCGTGGATCATCGCGTGGGCGCTCGCGCGCGGCGTCACCGAAATCGAAGCGTCACCCGCCGCCGAAGCCGCGTGGGTCGACATGGTGGTGGCCCGCTCCGCCGCGATGGCCGAGCG
>NZ_MBEM01000109.1:0-2938 GCF_001954045.1 Mycobacterium sp. SP-6446
CCCCCGCCCCCCCCGGGCCGCGGGGCAATGGCGGGAGGGGCGGGCCTGGTGGTCCTGGCGGGCCTGGGGGACCCGGTGGGCCAGGTGGCCCGGGCCGCTAGGCGAACTTGATCGCAGTTACCCGCGCATCTGGCGCCGGGGCACAATGAGCGCATGACGGCACCGCAACGCCGGGGACTCAACAGCGTGGTCACGCGGCTATGGAGTTTCCCGGCCCCCCAGGTCCGCCGGGTCCATTGGCGGCAGGGAGCACGAACACGCATTGGTTCAAGTCAACGCTCCAGGCCCAGCCCGGTGCGCAGGGTTCGTCGGCCCGGCTCACCGCCGGGGAGACGAGTGCGGGCAGCGGCAGGCCCGCCAACACAAGAGCGAACGCGCCAATTGCGCAACGCCGCCGTAAATCGCTCATTGGCCTATCTTGCGCCTGCGGACGCGCTCGCGTTCCGGATTGGCGATTTTGGCGGGGCTTCGATGTCCCGAACGTGACGGTGCGGTCACGTTCGGGGCCCAGCGTGACTGCAGCGTCACGCTCGACCGCCGCGATTGACGGTGGGCGAACGCGGGTATTACCTGGCCAACCCATCAATTGGGTGTCGGCTTCTGGGGACGAAGTGAGCGGGGATGGTCGGCTGGCTGGACAGGCTTCAACGACGGAACCGTGCCGTCGGTGTCGTCATTGCGGTCATCTACAAGTATCTCGATGACCAAGGCGGTTACCTGGCCGCGGTGATCACCTACTACGGCTTCGTCTCGTTGTTCCCCCTGCTTCTCCTCCTGACCACCGGTCTCGGGCTGGTGCTCGCCGGTCACCCCGCTCTGCAACACCAGGTTCTGCAGAGCACGTTGAGCCAGTTCCCGGTCATCGGGAGCCAGCTGCACGAGCCGCACGGGCTCAGCGGTGGGAGCGTTGCGGTGGTCGTCGGCATCGGCGGCGCGCTCTACGGCGGCCTGGGGGTCGGCCAGGCGGTCCAGAACGCGATGGACTCCGTCTGGGCCGTCCCAAGGAACCAGCGTCCCGATCCGATCCGATCACGAGTGCGCAGCTTGCTACTGCTGTTGGTGCTCGGCTCGGCGGCCATCACGGCCACCGCCCTATCGGCGATCGGCCAGGCCACCGGCTCGCTGGGCGTCTTCGGGAGGATCGGCGTCGCCCTGGCCGCCGTGGCGATCAACGCGATGATCTGCCTGGTGGCTTTTCGGGTGACCACCGCGCGAGCGCTCACCTACCGGCAGGTCTTGCCGGGAGCGATTGTGGCGGCATTCATCTGGCAGATCCTGCAGTGGTTCGGGGCCGGCTATGTAGGGCACACGGTGAAATCGGCGAGCGCCACCAACAGCGTCTTCGCGCTGGTGCTCGGTCTGCTCGCCTTCCTCTTCCTCGTGTCCTCGACGCTGGTGCTGTGCGCGGAGATCAATGTCGTTCTGGTGGAAAAGCTTTACCCCCGCGCGTTGCTCACCCCGTTCACCGACGACGCCGACCTCACCCCGGCGGATCGCAAGACCTACGCCAAACGCGCCAAAGCCGAACGCGTCAAAGGCTTTCAGCGTGTCAGCGTCAGGTTCGGCGACGGCCGCCCCAAGGCCACGCGCTAGCCTCGGTCCGCTTCAAACGTGAATTCGTGGCCGCAGATGCAAATGCGGTCACCATCGGCCAGCGTCGCACTGGTGCGAATCCGCTGACCCGCGACATCGACCCCGTTGGCGGACTGCAAATCGGTGATAACAAAGCTGTTCCCGGTGTCGACGATCACCGCGTGGTAGCGACTAACCGTGTCATCGTCGACGACGATGTCGTTATCGGACAGTCGGCCGATCCGTGTGGCCGCTCCCCGCAACGGATAACGACGCCCATCAGCGTCGTGCAGATGTGCGACGGAGGATTCGCGGGACGGGTCGGTGCGCCACTGCAGGGTGCTGGCGGCGCGCTTAGCGGTGGCGCGGGCCGCGTGTTTGACGTCCAGCGGCTGTTGGCGAAGGACCCGCTGATGAAGCCCCTGCAACGTGGGCCCAGGGTCGATGCCCAAATCGTCGGCGAGCGCAGTCTTCACCCTGTCGTAAGCATCGAGTGCATCGTATTGGCGCTCCGCCAAGTAGTAGCCAGTTATCAGCTGTGCCCACAGCGGTTCTCGGTAGGGATGCTCGGCCACCAGTGCTTCGAGTTCTCCGATTATGGAATTAGTTCTTCCACAAGCTATTTCAGCTTCGGCCCGCACGGTCAGCGTCACCAGCTTGTCCTCCGCCAGCGCGGCGGCGAAGGCGTCGACGAATCGAAAGTCGCGCAGATCTTCGAGCACCGGGCCGCGCCACTCCGCAAGCGCATCCGATAGGTGGCCGCTGGCCTGTTCGAATCTGCCCGCGGCCGCGGCCTCGAATCCCGCTTTCCGTGCGATGGAAAAGCGGCCGACGTCGCACGCCTCGTCGGACACGCTGAGCCGATATCCCGGCGGGGCACTGGCCAGGACGGCGGCCGGATCCACGCCGCCACTGCTCACCATTCGACGCAGCCGGGATACGTGCGCGTGCAGGCTGCCCCGGGCCTCGGGCGGGGGGCGTTCCTGCCATGCCGCGTCGATCAACGAGTCAACCGCAACGGTGCGATTTCGATTGATCAACAGCGTGGCCAATACCGCCCGCTGCTTCGCGGCGCCCAACGGCACGTCAATACCGTTGGCGCTCAGCCGCAACGGCCCCAACACCCCGAACCAGAGATCGCCCTGGGCCATCGCGGTAGCAATCCCTTCAGCTCTCACCACAAGTACACGCGCGCGCTTTTCCCCCCGATGCAGGTGATCCAGCTGTCTCCCGGGTGCTGCTGGCAGTGCATGAGGAAATTCGAACCGTCGCAAAGCGCACCGGGCACGGTCTTGCAGTCAACGGCCCCCGGCGCCGAGACGGCCCGCGGTAGCGGGCTGGCGTTGCCGTACTCGGCCCAATACGA
>NZ_MBEM01000110.1:0-14962 GCF_001954045.1 Mycobacterium sp. SP-6446
CTCGCCCTGTATCGGATCGGCGGCGACACCGCCGGTGTGTCCGCCGGGCGCCGCCGGGCGGCCGTGATCGCGCATCTGGGTTGGCTGGCGTTGCTGATCGTCGGCTCCGCCGGCGCTGGGGTCCGCCGGGTCAGACGACGCCGCTGACGAACTCGCCGGCGCGCACCGCTTCGAGCACGGTGCGCATCGCATCGGCACTTTGCGTCCAGGAGAATTCGCCGCTGCGCGTTTGCGCCTTGGCGCCAAGCTGGTCACGCAGCACGGGATCGCAGAGCAGCCGCTCGAGCCGATCCACCAACTCGGCCCGAGTGTCCACCAACACCCCGGTCACGCCGTCCACGATCGAGTCGGACAGCCCGCCGGAGGATCGGTAGCCGATGGTGGGCACCCGGTGCTGGGCCGCCTCGACCACCGCCAGGCCCCAGCCCTCCTTGCGCGACGGCAGCACGTGCACCCAAGAGCGTTGCAGCACATGGTGTTTGGTCACGTCGTCGACGTGGCCGTGGAAGGTCACCGCGCCGGAAAGGCCGAGCGCGTGCGCGTGGTCGACCAGTCGCTCCCGCCACCAGCCGTCGCCGACGATGTCGAGATGCAGGCCCGGTACCCGCGGCCGCAGGGCGGCGACGACGTCCAGCGCATCCTCGATCTGCTTGTGCGGCACCAGCCGCGACAGCACCACGACCCGCGGCGCGTCCGCGCGGGGGCCGGACAACGACTGCGGCGGCGCCTCGTCGAGGCCGTTGCGCACCACCGCGATGCGCTTGTTGTCCACCCCTAGGGCGACCAGATCGCGGGCCGAGGGCAGCGACACCGTCACGTACTGGTTGCTCCGGTTCACCCTGGGCGACAGCGTCGATTCGACGAACCAGCCCAGCCGGCCGAGCACCGGCCCGGCCACCGGCCACTGCTCGCGATGGCAGTGGTGCACCAGCACCACCACCCTGCGGCCGTAGAGCAGCCGGGCAAGGAACGGCAGGCCGTTCTGGGTATCGACGACCACGTCTGGGCGCACCCGGCGGAGCGGACCGAGCCCGAGCCGGGCCAGCGCCATGGCCAGCAGCGCCCACACATACACCGAGTAGCGGCCACCCGCGCGGCTGATCCGCACGCCGTCGACAACCTCATGGCGCGGCGCGCCCGGATAGCGGGCGGTGCGGAGTGTGACGGCTACTCCCGAGGCGGCCAGCTGCGCTCCGATGCGCTGCAGGTAGGCCTCGCTGCCGCCGCCCTGCGGGTGGCCGGTGTCGCGCCAGCACAGCAGCAGCACGGAGCGGAGGGCAGACATTACCGGTCAGCCTAGCCTGGCGACGACGCTGCGTAGGGTATGGCGGTGGCCGTCACCGACGTTTTCGCGCGGCGCGCAACCCTGGCCCGCTCGGTGCGGCTGCTGTCGGACTTCCGCTACGAGCGGCGCGATCCGGCGCGCTTCTATGGCACGCTCGCGGCCGACACCGCCGCGATGGTGAGCGACCTGTGGCTGGGCGTCCGCGGCGAACGTCCGGTCGGGCGCACGGTGCTCGACGTCGGTGGCGGGCCGGGATATTTCGCGGCCGCGTTCGGCGACGCCGGTGTCCGCTACATCGGCGTGGAACCCGACGAAAGCGAGATGCACGCGGCCGGACCGGCTTTCGGCGGGAACCCGGCGGACACCTTCGTCCGGGCGTCGGGCCTGGCGCTGCCCTTCGCCGACGACTCGGTGGACATCTGCCTGTCGTCCAATGTCGCCGAGCACGTGCCGCGACCATGGCAGCTCGGCGCCGAGATGCTGCGGGTGACCAAGCCGGGCGGGCTGGTGGTGCTGTCCTACACCGTCTGGCTCGGCCCGTTCGGTGGGCACGAGATGGGCCTGAGCCACTACCTGGGCGGGCAGCGCGCCGCCGCCCGCTATGTCCGCAAACACGGCCATCCGGCCAAAAACGACTACGGGTCGTCGTTGTTCGCGGTGTACGCCGCCGACGGGCTGACGTGGGCGGCCAGTACCGGCGCCGCGGTCGCCGCATTCCCCCGCTACCACCCCCGATGGGCCTGGTGGATGACGCGGGTGCCGGTGCTGCGCGAGTTCCTGGTGAGCAATCTTGTGCTGGTGCTCGTACCTCGATAATGGAACATGTTCTCGTTTTGCGTCGGCTTGGGTAGGGTGGCGCCCATGAGCGACGCGACAACGGAGTACGACAAGCTTTTCATCGGCGGCAAGTGGACCGAGCCGTCGACCGACCAAGTCATCGAGGTGCACTGCCCGGCCACCGGCGAATACGTCGGCAAGGTGCCGCTGGCGGCGGCGGCCGACGTCGACGCCGCGGTGGCCGCGGCCCGCGCGGCATTCGACAACGGCCCGTGGCCCACCACGCCACCGAAGGAGCGCGCGGCCGTTATCGCGGGCGCGCTCAAGCTGATGGAGGAGCGTAAGGACCAATTCACCAAGCTGCTCGGCGACGAGACCGGCCAACCGCCGACCACCGTCGAGACGATGCACTGGATGAGCTCGATCGGCGCCTTGAACTTCTTCGCCGGACCCGCCGTCGATCAGGTCAAGTGGAAAGAGATCCGCACCGGCGGCTACGGGCAGAGCATCGTCCACCGTGAGCCGATCGGCGTTGTGGGCGCGATCGTGGCATGGAACGTCCCGCTGTTCCTCGCCGTCAACAAGCTGGGTCCGGCGCTGCTGGCCGGCTGCACGGTGGTGCTCAAGCCCGCTGCCGAAACCCCTTTGAGCACAAATGCTTTGGCGGAGGTGTTCGCCGAGGCCGGCCTGCCCGAGGGGGTGCTGTCCGTGGTGCCGGGCGGCATCGAGACCGGGCAGGCACTGACGTCGAACCCCGATATCGACCTGTTCACCTTCACCGGCAGTTCGGGGGTCGGCAAGGAAATCGGCCGCCGCGCCGCCGAGGCGCTCAAACCGTGCACCCTGGAGCTCGGCGGCAAATCGGCTGCCATCGTCCTCGAGGACGTCGACCTGGCCGCGGCAATCCCGATGCTGGTGTTCTCCGGGATCATGAACACCGGGCAGGCCTGCGTCGCGCAGACCCGGATCCTGGCACCACGGTCGCGCTACGACGAAATCGTCGATGCGGTAAGCACTTTCGTCCAAGCGTTGCCGGTCGGCACGCCGTCCGACCCGGCCGCCCAGATCGGGTCGCTGATCTCGGAGAAGCAGCGCGCGCGCGTCGAGGGCTACATCGCCAAGGGCATCGAGGAGGGCGCGCGGCTGGTGTGCGGCGGCGGCCGGCCCGAGGGACTGGACAAGGGTTTCTTCGTGCAGCCCACGGTCTTCGCCGACGTCGACAACAAGATGACGATCGCCCAAGAGGAAATCTTCGGGCCGGTCCTGTCCATCGTCCCCTACGACACCGAGGAGGACGCGATCAAGATCGCCAACGACTCGGTGTACGGCCTGGCCGGCAGCGTGTGGACGTCCGACATCCCCAAGGGCATTGAGATTTCGGAGAAGATCCGCACCGGCACCTACGCGATCAACTGGTACGCGTTCGACCCCTGCTGCCCGTTCGGCGGCTACAAGAACTCGGGCATCGGCCGGGAGAACGGACCGGAAGGCGTCGAGCACTTCACGCAGCAGAAGAGCGTGCTGATGCCGATGGGCTACACCCTAGAGAGCTGACGCTTCCACGCCGAGCGTGCGGCGAGCCGCACGGTCGAGCGCGCTAGCGGCCGACGAACCGGGCCTGCCGCCGTTCGACGAACGACTGCACGCCCTCGGCGGCGTCCTCACTTGCGAACAGCTCGGCGACGGCGGACCGTAGCCGACCGACGGCCGCCGCCTCGCCTTCGCGGCGGGCCAGGTGCGCCGAGGCGAGCGTGGCGCGCACCCCCAGCGGCGCGGCGCGGTCGGCGATGGTGTGCGCGATCTCGCGCGCCCGGGCCAACGCCGCCGCCGGGTCGTCGGCCACTTCCTGGACCAACCCGATGCGATGGGCCTCGGCGGCGTCGAACTCGTCGCCGGTGAGCAGCCAGCGCATGGCATTGCCCCACCCCGCCTCGCGGGGCAGCCGGATGGTCGCGCCGCCGAAGGGGTAGATGCCGCGCCGCACCTCGAGCTGGGTGAATCGCGTTCCGACCGCCGCGATGCGGATGTCGGCCGCGAGCAGCAATTCGATGCCCAACGTCATGCACCAGCCTTGGGCGACCGCGACCAGCGGGGTGGTCCACGCGCCGTCCAGCCGCCAGGGGTCCAGGCCGTCTTCGGGCACCGGGCTCTGCCCGGCCGCGATGCCCGGGCCGACGTCGACGAGGTCTAGACCGGCGGTGAAGTGGTCGCCGTGCGCGAACAGCACGCCGGCCCACACCGCCGGGTCGGATTCCAGCACCGCGTAAGCGCGGGCCAGGTCGGCAAGCATCGCCCGGTCGAAGGCGTTGCGTTTATGCGGCCGGTTCAGGCCGATCAGCAGGACGTGCCCGTCGCGCTCGAGGGACACGGTGTCGAGGTTTGGTAGCGCCATCGTCACAGTGAATCGCAGGGCGAGTAATTATGCAATACACCATAGAAACGCTACGGTTACCTTCCCGTCACAGTAGGCCACTCACGGCTCGCATACGCCATTAGCCGTGCTGTCGGGTTTATATAGGGAATAAAACTTGCTTACTTGACCGATGTCTTATATGATTCTCAGCATAATCATGGGCCGCACCCAGGCCGGGAGAAAATCATGTGGATTATCGAGCTCAACGTCGCTGGCTATCAGTACACGCGCGAGATGCCTGACCTCAAGCGCCGCTCGTTCCGGTTCAGCCCCCGCAACCTGCACTGGCCGGTACCGCGGCACTCGCACGCTGCATGACGCCGGCCGGAGGAGGTACGGCAGTGCCGACTGTCACCGACCCCATGCGGGGCACCGCTACGACCAAGCGGTGCGACACCAAGAAGAAGATGCTGATCAGCGCCGCTGAGGTGATGCGCGAGCGCGGAGCCGCCGGGGTGACGATCGACGAGGTGCTCGCCCGCAGCGGCGCGCCACGCGGCTCGGTCTATTACCACTTCCCCGAAGGCCGCAACCAGATTCTGGCGGAGGCGCTGCGGTACTCGGGCGATGCCATGACCGCCATGATCGACGACGCCGCCGGCTGGGGCGCCAAGGCCCTGCTGCGCGAGTTCATCGAGTACTGGGAACGCTTGCTGACCGACGGCGACTTCACCGCGGGCTGCCCGGTGGTGGCGGCGGCCATCGGCTCGGACGACGACGAACCGAAGCTTTCCGCCGAGGCCGGCGCCATCCTGGGCCGCTGGTGCACCGCCCTGACGCACGCCTTCGCCAACGATGGCTTCAACGACGACGACGCCGCGTCGCTGGCGGTCATGTCGATAGCCGCGCTGGAAGGTGCGATCGTGCTGTCCCGCTCGACGCGCAGCGTGCAACCGCTGAGCCAGGTTGCGGAGCAGCTCGAATTCCTCATCAAGGCAAGGGAATTCGTCAGCCGCAACGGAATTCCCGGGGCGTAGCCGATCCTCAGTCGCTGGCCGGTAGCGGCTTGACCTCTTTGAGCTGAAGCGCGGTCTGCCCGACGCTCAGGCTGCCCGCGCCCGGCTTGGTCACCAGCACCTCGGCGCCGGTTTCGTCGACATAGCGCTTGCCCATCACGGTGCCGTCGGAGAACGCCGGGTCGAGTTCGCCCGACCGCTCCGCCCCGATCTCCACCATCGGCACACCCCCGCAACGGAGGTCGTCAAGGCTGTCGGCGCTTCTGACGACGATGACCTGGGTGTCACACACCTGACTGGCCAGGCGGGTTCCGTTCTTGATCATGATTTTTCCTCTGCTCACTGCTCGGCCGGTGCGGCACGCAGCTCTTCGACGATCTCCCGGCGAAGCACCTTGCCCGTGGGTGTGGTTGGCAACTCGTCGCGAAAGACTACCCGGTCGGGGGTGCGCGACCCGCGCAACGTTTTGCGGACGTACTCGCGCAGATCGTCGGGGTCCGGGACGCAGCCGGGCGCCGGCACCACCACCGCGGTGATCGCCTGGCCCCACTGCGGGTCCTCGACGCCGACCACCGCGACGTCGCGAACGTGCGGGTGCTCGATAAGAACCTCCTCCAGCTCGGCGGGCGCGATGTTCTCGCCGCCGCGGATGATGGTGTCGTCGCTGCGGCCGCCGATGAACAGGTAGCCGTCCTCGTCGAGGGTGGCGATGTCGCGCGTCGGGAACCAGCCGTTCTCGTCGAGCACCGAGCCGATCCCGGTGTAGCGGCCGGAGACCTGCTCGCCGCGCACGAACAGTTCGCCGGTCTCGCCCGGCCCCAGCACCCTGCCGTCCTCGTCGCGGATCTGCAGCTCGATGCCCGGCACCGCGCGCCCGACCGACCCGAGCCGCCTGGCGACGCCCGCCGCCGAGGCGGCCTGCGCCTCGCGGTGGTCGTCGGGGGTCAGTACCGCGATCGTCGAGCTCGTCTCCGTCAGGCCGTACGCGTTGACGAAGCCCACCTGCGGCAGCAGTTCGAGTGCCCGGCGGACCAGCGGCAGCCCGACCTTCGAGCCGCCGTAGGCCAGGTTGCGCAGCGACGGCAAGTCGTGACCGCCGGATTCCAGCACCGTGACGATTCGGTCCAGCATCGTGGGCACCACCGTCGCGGTGGTCACGTTTTCTGCCTTGATCAGCCGCACCCATTCGTCGGGGTCGAAGCTGGGCAGATAGACCATCTTGCGGCCGGCGTACAGGTTTGACAGGGCGGCGCTGATGCCGGCGATGTGATACGGCGGCACGCAGATCAGCGCGGCGTCATCCGGTGCGGCCGACTCGAATTCGACCGTGCCGGTGACGTAGCTGGTCAGGTTGTTGTGCGAGAGTTCGACGGCCTTGGGCTGCGACGTGGTGCCCGACGTGAAGAGGACGATCGCGACGGAATCGGGGTCGGCAAACTCCGCTTCGAAGTCGGACGCCCCGCCGCGCGCGGCCGTCAGGAAGTCGTCGGTGAGCAGCACCCGCGGCGACGCGTCGCCGAGCATCTCCCGGTAGCGGTCGTCGACGATCACCACCGGATCGGGCAGCCGGTCGATCAACGTCTGGATGCCGTCGGCCGAAAGCCGGTAATTGAGCGGGGTGAAGGGCAGGCCGGCCCGTGCCGCCGCGAAGATGAGCAGCGGCAGCATCGCGCCACCGGTCCCGATGTAGACGACGTGCCTCGCGCCGGATCGGGCGAGGATGCTCGCGCCGCCGTCGGCGAGATCGCTGAGCTGCTGCGTGGTCAGGCGCACGTCTTCGGAGACGACGGCAAGGCGATCGGGGTTGCTCGACGCGGCCATCTCAAGCAGCAACGAAATGCTCATCCTCGATCCTTCTGGGGATCCCCACCCCTTTACAAACTGAGGCCATAGTGTAACCGACGCCGGGTGGGTGGACGGGATGCGGTCGACGCACCGAGGCGGTTATCCGCCGGAGCCTCCACCGGAAGACGGAGACGCGAGAACGGCCGCCGATGCGCCGGGACCCGCGCCCGCCGGACCGCCGGGACCCGCACCCGGCGGGCCGCCGGGACCCGCCGCGGCAAGGCGATCGGCCGCGAAGGCCGCGCCCTGGTCGATCACCGCGACGTTGCTCGAATACGACTTATGGACGTCGAAACTGCCCCCGTCAGAACAGATCGGGTCCCCGGGAGCGCACACCACGATGGCCTTGGGCTGATAGAGCGGGCCGATGACAACCGGCGGCGCGCCGAAAAGGTTCATCGTCTTGTCGCTCGGGAGTGCGTAGAGCACGACCGAGGAGACGTGGTTGGCCACCTCGGGGTCCAGCGGCTTGGGTACCGTCGCCGGATCGATCCCAGCTGGTACGTCGGCCGAAGTGACGAAGCCCATCACGGCCGCGCCTGAGGAGTAACCGCCGAGCACCATCTTCGTGTTGGGGCAGTCGTGCGCCATCGAAACGATATGCGAACTCGCGTCCCTGATGCCGACCTTGGCCGCGTTCGTAAAGTCATACGTCGCGGGGTAGTCGACCGGATATACGTTGAAAGACCTTGCGCCGACGCGCGGGCGCAACGAGTCGATGAAGGCCTGTCCCGTGGGGCCGACACCGGGAGGATCGTCGGTGCCGCGGGCGAAGACCACCTGAACGTCCGGACACGGATCGGCGCTGGCGACGGGGATTGCAGACGCGAGGACGGACGCGCTAGCGCCCGCCGCCGCGACTACCGCGGGAGCAAGGAAATGAAGGATATGGCGTGCGGGCATGCCTAGAGGTGCCCGCACCCGCGATTTGCTAAACCGCTCCCGGGGTCCAGGCAGTGATCCGGGGGATCCAGCGCGGGACGTTGCGCCGGTAGTCGACGTATTCACTGCCGTAGCGCTCGGTGAGATGGGGTTCTTCCCAGAACCAGATCGCGGTCGCCTGAAATGCGAAGAAGATCGCGAACCAGGTCAGCAGGGCGGTGGACGCGGTGATGGCCGCCTCGCCGAGCAGGATGCAGAGCACGCCGGTGATCATCGGGTTGCGCACGTGCCGGTAGGGGCCGCGCACGACCAGATGGACCGGCTCCCCCATCACGTTGCCCAGCCCGAGAGTGCCCTCGCCGACGCGGTCGAACAGCACGTTCGTCCACACCATCAGGGCCAAACCGGCGGCGATCAGCAGGCAGCCGACGGTCACCAGCACCACCGCCAGCGCGGTGCCGAGGTGGGCCGTTCGCACCCCGGCCGGGATCACGATCAGGGCCGGGACGACGAGCGTCACCGTGACCGGGAAGAGCAGGACGGACATCAGGTGTCGCCACCAAAGGCGTCGACGCGCGGTTGTCACCATGTCGGACCTCCTTTACTTCAACCTCCGTTGAAGAACAACGTACGCCTGCAAGTAGGATTCATCAACGGTTGTTGAAGTATTGTGGCGTCATGGTCGAACCGCGGCGGGCCGGCCGGTGGCGCACCGGGCAACAGAACCGACAGCGAATCCTCGACGCCGCGCGCGAACGCTTCATGCGCCAGGGATACGAAGGGGCCACCGTCCGCGCCATCGCCGCCGACGCCGGCGTGGACGTCGCGATGGTCTACTACTTCTTCGGCAACAAGGAAGGCCTCTTCACCGCGTCCACGCTGACCGGCCCCGAGCACCCGCTACATCAGCTCGCCGGGCTCCTCGACGAGGGGGCCGAGCGGATCGGCCCGAGGCTGGTGCGCCGCTTCCTCGAGCACTGGGAGGAGGGCGCCGTCTTCGAGCCGTTCCTGACGCTGTGGCGGTCGGCGGCGATCCACCCGCAGGCGCGAAAGGTGTTGCACGACAGCCTCGCCGGGCCAATCGCGAAGCGGGTCGCGGCGGAGTTCGGGGTGACCGATGCCGAGCTGCGCGTCGAGCTGGTGGCCAGCCACCTGGCGGGGCTGGCGTTCGCGCGGTACCAACTCAGGATCGAGCCGATCGCGTCGGCCCCGATCGACGATGTTGTCGGCTGGCTCGGGCCGACCGTGCAGCGCTATCTGGCCGACCCGGACCCGTAGGACCTACGTTCCGGTCCAGCGGGGCGGGCGCTTCTCCGCGAACGCGATCGCGCCTTCCTTGGCGTCATTCGACGAAAACACCGGGGCCAGAATCTTGATCTGCTCGGTGAACATCGTGTCGCGGCTCCAGCCCCGGGATTCGGTGATGATCCGCTTGGTGGCGGCCACCGCGAGCGGCCCGTTGGCGGTGATCTTCTCCGCCAACTCGATCGCCGCGTCCAGCGCCTTGCCCGGCTCGGCCAGGACGTTGACGAGGCCCAGCTCGTGAGCGCGCTCGGCCGAGAGGTTGTCCCCGGTCAACGCCAGCTCCATCGCGATCGCGTAGGGGATGCGTTCGGGGAGCCGCAGCAGCCCCCCGCCGCCGGCGACCAGGCCGCGCTTGACCTCGGGGATGCCGAACGCCGAGTCCCTGGACGCGACGATCAGATCGGTGGCCAGCGCCAGCTCGGTGCCGCCGGCCAACGCGAACCCTTCCACCGCGGCGATGAGCGGCTTGGCGGGCGGGCGTTCGGTGAAGCCCATGCCGCGGCCCTCGACGACGACGTTCTCGCCGCGGGCGAACGCCTTGAGATCCATGCCCGCACAGAACGAGCCGCCCGCGCCGGTCAGGATCGCCACCGAAAGCCCGTTGTCGCTGTCGAGCCGATCCACGGCGTCGGCCAGCCCGCGGCTGACGGCGGCGTTGACGGCGTTCTTGGCCTTCGGCCGGTTAATCGTGATGATCAGGATTCGATCCCGTTGCTCGACGAGAACTTCGGGTTCGTTATTGGGGGCTTCGTCGCTCACGGTGCTGCGAGTCTCCTTTGAATCGCTGGTGTCCGACCGATGGTAACGGCCGCCGCGCCCGGAGCTTCGACTACCGCCCGTCAGGCCGGCGCCATCGCCGCCTCGATGACCGTCAACTCTTCGGAAAGCCCTGCGGCCCGGCGTATTTCGATGAAATCCGCGATCATGGCCTCGGTCACCTCGTGCGGATCCTTGACCGTGGCGCCGTCGGTGAGCACCGAGATGTTGATCTGATCGACGTAGCTCCAGACGGTGATGTTGAGACCGCTGCCGGCGGTCAACGGCCCCACCGAATAGATCTCGGTGACCAGGGCGCCGCCCACCCGGCCGCGCTCGCGCGGACCGGGAACGTTCGAGATGTTCAGGTTGAGCACCTTGTTCTGTCCGTCCCGGCCGGACGCCCACCGGAAGAAGGCTTCCGTCCCCACCGGCGGCATGTACGCCGCCCAACGGCTGACCAGCTCCGGGCCCATGAGCTGATGGCCCTCCTTGGCCGAGATCGCGTTCTCGTGGCTGCACCGCACCCGCTCAAGCGGGTCGTCGGCATCGGTCGGCAGGGCGACCAGCATTCCGCTGAAGCGATTTCCGGAGATCCGCTCCGGCGAGAAGTCGAAGCTCACCGGAACGGAGGCCAGCAGGGGCTCGGCCTTGCCGTCGTAGCGCAACAGCAACGTGCGCAGCGCACCGGTCGACATGGCCAGCACCATGTCGTTGATGGTCGCGCCGAGCCGCTTGCCGGTCTCCTTGACGTCGGCCAGCGCCAGCGTCGCGGTCGCGAACCTGCGCTCCGGGGTGATCATGTGGTTCATGAACGTCGGCGGCGGCTCGAAGGGTCGGCTCAGTTCCGGCGAGAGCTTGCGCGAGCTGCGTCGCACCCGGCCGATGCCCTGCGCGGTGTAGCGAACCGTCGCCGGCAGCTTGCCGGCCTGCCGGAGATGATCGACGAACGCCGACGACAGCAGCTGGCGTTTGGTGGGGGCCGGGTCGTTTTGCGGCGGACCGCCCTCCGGTGTGGGCAGCAGGTCCATGCCGCGCGCCAGCAGGTTGGCAGAGGCGACACCGTCGGCGAGCGCGTGGTGGATCTTGCCTACGACGGCCACCCGGTTGTTGGCCAGGCCCTCGACGAAGTACATCTCCCACAGCGGGCGGTCGCGGTCCAGCGGGGTGCTGGCGATCTGCCCGATCGCCTCGTCCAACTCGCGGCGCCCGCCGGGAGCCGGCAGCTGCCAGGGCCGGATGTGGTATTCCAGGTCGACCTCGCAGTGCTCGCGCCACATCGGATGGTGAAACTTCCACGGGATCTCGACGAGCTGATAGCAAAACGGCTCGAGCTTGTGCAGCCGGGCGCCGATGACGCGGCGAAAGGACTCGAGGTCGAGGCTGCGACTCGCCGGGTCCAGCTCGATCACCGCGGCTTTGATGGTGTGCATGTGCACGTTGGGCGTCTCGCTGTACAGAAGTACGGCGTCCCAGCCGCTCAGCCGTTTCACCACTGCCCCTTGCTCATAGAGGCGACCCTACTCAGCGGGACCAGCTCAGATAACCTCTTTGGCCCCGATTGTCTTGGCGCGGTAGACCTGGTTGAGGAACAGCGATGTCGCGTGGGCCATCACGCCGGCGCGCTCACCGTCGATGAGGTCGAAGCCGTGGCCCGCCCCGGGCAACTCCAGGTAGCCGACCATCGAATGCGAGACGGCCCGCAGCCGCTCGACGAAGCTGCGCGCCTGCTCGACGGGAATGACGCTGTCCTTGCTGCCGTGAATCACCAAGAACGGCGGAGCGTTTCGATGCACCCGCGCGATCGGTGAGGCGTCGCGGAACACCTCGGGATGCCGGGCGATCGTCTTCTTGACCACCACGCGCTCCAGGAAGTCGACGAAGCGATCACGTTCGGGAGTCGAACGGTCCTCCCAGTCGTAGCGGCCATAGATTCCGACCACGGCGTCGACCGAGCTGTCGGAGCCCTCGGGCAACTTCGCCTGGAGTTGGGGATCGTCGGGGGTGAGTCCGGCCAGCGCGGACAGGTGCCCGCCGGCCGAACAACCGGCCACCGCAACGAAATTGCGGTCGCCGCCGAACTTGTCGACATTGGCGCGCGCCCACGCGATGGCGGTCTTGACGTCGGTGATGTGGCGCGGCCAGCGGTGCAGCGGGGCGACGCGATAGTCGATCGCGAGGCACACCCAGCCCTGCTCGGCCAGCCGCGACATCAGGGCGGACCCCTGCAGCGCGCTGCGGCCGTGGACCCAGGCGCCGCCCGGGACGAAGATCAGCACCGGCGCGGGTTGTGCGGGCAGATCCTTGCGGCGCCACACATCGAGGACTTGCGCGGGGTGGTCGCCGTAGTGGACCGCACGGCGGTAGAGATAGCGGCGTTGGCGCAGGGCCTCCCAAAGCGGGGGCGTCCGCTCCGCCGCGGGCCACTCGGTTTCCAGCTCCGCGGCTGACACCACCCCTCGCAAGGCAGCGACCGAGACCTGGTGCGTGCTCTCCCGATCCCGCCGGCGCTCGTCGTTGATGCCCGGTGTCAGCCAATCCTTTTTCATGGCGGATATCGCGTTCGGTGCGTGGCGGGCACCCCACACGCCCATGGCGGTCATGCCGCCCAGGGGCTCGAGGTGCTTACCGATGACCGGCAGCGAAGCTCCGGCGACGCTTAACGCCAGCATGTAGTCGCCGGGCCGGGCTCGTAGCAACCACTTCAGACAACTCATGCTCGGAACCCGCGCCGTCATGTAGGGGACTGTACCCCTGCCGACTCAACGGAAACGACGAATCCGTCAGCCGTGTCATGCGGGCACGAAATCGCGGCTGGCAGGGGTTGCTGGCGGCTATGTCTGCGCTGTTGACGGTCCTTCGTCCGTTTTCTGCGCGCCGGGCCGGCGACGCGCCGCGGCAAGCCTCGCGGCGTAAACGACGGCGCTGACGGCGAACATCGCCGCGGTGAGCAGCAACCATCGGCCGAGGAACGGCTGCTGGGTCTGCCCGGTGGCCGCCTGGTAGGTGGGCCCGCCCTGTTCGATGATGCCCGGCAGGAAAATCAGCAGGGTCAGGCCTGCTCCCAGCGCCGGCACCCGAATGTAGTTGCGGGCCAGTATTTTTGGATGGTTCGACTGCCGGCTGGTGCGCGCCCATACGACGCGGTCGGCCAGCGCGTACAGCGGATAGAGCACCAAGTCGTGAGCAATGACGGCGGCGGCGAACCACACCGCTATCGACTGCCACCAGGTGCCGGCGTTCCACAGCGTCGCCAGCTTGAACGTGGTCAGGATGTAACCCAGCAGCGCGAAACCGGACACCATCGTCAGCAGGTGCAGCGGGTGGGAACCGTAGATCGCGCTGAAACGCTCGGATTTCGACATCTCAACCCTGTAAGAATTCGATGGACGCCACCCACTTGGTGTTGTGCACGCCGGGCAGTGCCGGAACGATGATCCGGGCCGGGTACCCGTGATCCACGGACAGGTCTGCGCCGTTGACCCGCAGCGCCAGCAGCGCTTCGGGATCGCGAATCTGGTTGGCCTGCAACGTCGCCGCGCCGAACGCGCCACCCCGCTGCAGCGATACCACCTGCGCCGAGCGCGGCGCGGGTGCGCCCGCGAGCCGGGCCAGATCGGCCAGCCGCACGCCGCTCCAGGTCTGCACGGTCGACCACCCTTCGACGCACGCGATCGGCAGCCGCGCGGTGCTTTGCAGCATGCCGGCCAGCGTGGCTCGGTCCAGCACCACTACCGAGGCGCCGGCCCGCAGTGTCAATCGCCAGCCCGCACCGACGCTCTCCGGCGTGATACCCGCGGCGACGGCGGTTTTGTTGACCGGGAAGTCGCCGTTGGCATCACGAACGCCCCGCCCGCGCGGCAGCAGTAGGGCGGCGCGGCGGGTATCCCCGCCGACGGTCTGGCCGACGGTCAACACGGCGATCAGCGCCACGCCGGAGCCGACCAGGGCCAGCGCGCCGCGGCGGCTCATCGTCGGCTCGGCCGGATCGGCGGCCACCAGCCCGTCGGGGTCGGGCGGTTGCGGGCGGGTGTCAGTTCGGTTGGTGCGCAACACTTCGCGCAGCGGCAGCGACCGCAACCCGGACACCATGCGGGGGATCTTCAGCGTGATGTGCATGGCGAAGCCGGCAATGAACACCCACGCCCCGAAGTAGTGGGCGTCGTAGAAGCTGAACCCGAAGATGTAGTCGTACTGGATGTTGAGCACGCCGGTGACGATCTCGAAGAGTATCCCGCCGACCAGCATCAGCAACGAAAGCCGTTCCAGCGCTTGGGCTATCGAACGGAACGGCGGAAGATCGAACAACCGCGGGATCACCGACCACAGCTTGGCCAGCACCACCGGGATGATCACCAGGCCCAGCCCGACGTGCAGTCCCTGGGTCAGGCGGTAGAGCCACGACGGTCGGGTGGGCCAGGAGAAGATGGGCAGGCGCAGCCAGCCGACGTCGGCGGGTATCGCCTGACCGAACTGCGGCGCGTAGGCGATATAGGAGAGCAGCCCGGTGACGATGACTATCGGCAGGGTCACCAACAGCACCAGCCCGAACACCGACGTCAGCCACGGGCCGCGCAGCGGGCTTCGGAACCTGGGGGGAAGGCGGGGCCCGTTCACATCGCCGCCAGGCTCGCCACCACCCGGCCGCCGACCATGCGGACGCCGGTCAACGTCAAACCCACCTGCGCGGCCAGCGCGGCGGCGCTGTCGACCCCGACCGACGCCCACCGAAACCACGGCCCG